>CAMDNC010000120.1 GCA_945902755.1 Flavipsychrobacter stenotrophus | reverse complement strand
ACTACTACTCAAAATCACCTTATTATCATAAATGGCAATAAATGAGAACAGACACAGTTGTAGGTCTGAGATGGTAAGATGTATTGATACTTATGGGTGGGCAAAAATGATATTATGAAAGTGTAACTGCTGTTTAGTCGAAAAAATGTTGCAGCTCAGCATCGAAATATTGTAGCGCATTGCGAATGGGTAATGGTAACCCACCACCTAATGCACAAAGAGAACCAATTTCCATAGTTGTTATGAGGTCAGTAAACAATTCTCTGTCCATCTTGTAGTCACTATTCATAGCCTTTTCTATCATTTCATATCCTCTAGTAGAGCCAAGTCTACAAGGGAAACATTTACCGCAACTTTCGTGAGCCGTAAACTTGAATAAATGATTAATATAACTGATGACCGGGTAAGATTCGGGCAAACATACTACTGAGGCATGACCCAATAAAAAGCCGTTTTGGGAGAAAGATTCGAAATCTACAGTTAATGAGTTTATTTTTTCTACAGGTACTAGCCCCCCTAACGGACCACCAATATGCATGGCCTTAACGGTACTTTTGAATCCTTGTCCCAATTCATTTACTACTGTATTTAAAGGTGTGCCCATATCTACCTCATATATGCCTGGTCTGTTAAAGAAACCATCTAACGAAACCAATTTGGTTCCTGTAGATTTTCCTTTGCCTATAGCCGCAAAAGCAGCACCACCATTGTCTATTACCCAAGGTATACAAGCGAGCGTTTCTACATTGTTGACAACGGTCGGCTTGTTAAACAAGCCATGCTGCGTAGGGTAGGGTGGGCGAACTCTGACTTCTGGTCGTTGCCCTTCTATAGATGAAAGCAGCGCTGTTTCTTCTCCGCATATGTAAGCACCTTGTGCCTTTATTACTTTGAAATCATAATTGAAACCAGAGTTTAGAATGTTTTGCCCTGTGTAGCCTAGTTCTTTTATTTCTGCTATGGCTTCTTGGGTAATGGCAATAGCCTCGGGGTATTCTCCTCTTATATATACTACTCCAGTGTTGGCACCTGATATATAGCCTGCTATAATCATTCCGAGCAATACTGAATGTGGTCTTTGTTCTAATAAGTATCTATCACTATATGCTCCAGGGTCACCTTCGTCGGCATTGCAAACAATAAATTTTATGTTTCCTTCTGTGTTTTTGCAAGATTCTAATTTGAAACCAATAGGAAAACCTGCTCCCCCACGTCCGCGAAGTCCAGACGTCTTCAGCTCAGTAAGTAGTTCGTTTGGCGTCATTTTGAGCGCCTTTTCTAGTATAGTGTAGAATTGTTTAGTGCCAGGAAAAGTTGTTGTTAGAATAGGTGTTCCTACGCTTGCTACATGGTAGGAGTCCATAGGTATAGTTATACCTGCTTTTATATCGGAAATATTGTCAATGTCTGATCCAGAGTAATTTCGATTATTTATGTTGAAAGCACTATTTTCGTGACATCTACCAAGGCAGCACATTTCGCCTATTTCATCATGTAGGAATTCCTTGCTTAGTTTCGATTTTAACTCATCCTGAGTACCTGCTGTAAGGCATGCGCTTCCGTTGCATACGTATACTTTTTTGCCCTGATTTTCTGGTCGCAGGAAATCGTAGAAAGTGGCTGCACCATATACATTGGCACTACCCATCAGAAAATCTTTTGCTAAAGATTCTGCTTTTTCTTTGGATACAGCACCAGTTTCAGTTGCTGCAATACCCAATTCCTCAAACAGATTTTCTCTTAGGCCTTTTCTGCCAGATAGTTCACTCAGATTTTTAGACATAACTAATGTGCTTATTATCTACAATATTCCACTGTAATATACATATTTTCTCAAAAACGGGAAATATGAAGAAGAGAATATCTGGGTAAAAAAGCAAAATATTAGTTCATTAATTCACTTAGCTCCAGCCATCTCATTTCCATTTCTTCAAGTTGTGAGGTGATTTGGGTAATGCGGAAACTGAGTTTTTGTATTTCATCATAATTGATGGATGGATCAGCCATTTTATCTGCTATTTGGTTCTTTTCAGCTTCCAAAGCTGGCATTTCTTTCTCAATTTGTTCAAATTCACGTTTTTCCTTGAAACTTAGTTTGCGTTTTTCTGGTTCTACTGCCTTCGATACAGGTGGAGCAGGCGCTTCTTTCGCAGTAGTTAAAGGAACATCTTTATTTTTTTCTTTGTTGCGTTCATCAATTCGGTATTGGGAATAGTTTCCTGGGAAATCACGAACGACGCCACTACCTTCGAAAACAAACAGGTGATCTACCAGTCTATCCATAAAATATCTGTCGTGCGATACTATGAGTAAACACCCTTGATATTCACTCAGGAAATTTTCTAATACTGAAAGAGTAGGTAGATCTAAATCATTGGTAGGTTCATCCAAAATGAGAAAATTGGGATTTCTGAATAAAATAGCGAGTAGCTGCAATCTCTTTTTTTCGCCTCCACTTAACTTTGATAAGTAAGTATATTGTTGATCTGGTGGGAAAAGAAAAAGTGTAAGAAATTGCGACGCACTTATAGTGCTGCCATCAGCAAGTGGGAAATTTTCGGCGATATTCTTCACAAATTCTATAATCCTCATATCCTCTTTAATTTCCAGCCCTTGTTGCGAGAAATTACCGAATACTACTGTTTCTCCGATGTTTATTTTGCCGCTGTCCGCTTCTTCTTGTCCTTGCAATAAGTGAAGAAAGGTACTTTTACCTGCGCCGTTTTTACCTACAATTCCGATCCGTTCGCCTTTTTTGAATGTGTAGTCAAATCCTTTTAGGATTATTTTTTCGCCATAGCTTTTGTACACCTTTTTGAGTTCAGCAACTTTGCCGCCTAAGCGTGTCATCTTGACCTGTAACTCCACCTGAGCATCTACTACTTTTTGTTTTGCTCTAGATTCTACTTCATAAAAATTGTCTTGCCTGCTCTTTGATTTAGTAGTTCTCGCTTTCGGTTGCTTACGCATCCACTCCAGTTCTTTTCGATATTGATTTTTGGCTTTATCGATGCTGGCAAGTGTACTATCAATTCTGGCAGCTTTTTTTTCCAAATAGTTTTGATAATCGCCTGCGTATGAGTATAGATTTTCATTATCTAGTTCCCAGATTACATCACAAACATCCTCTAAGAAATATCTGTCGTGGGTTACCATTAGTAGTGTCACTTTCTGCTGGTTGAGGTAGTTTTCCAACCACTCTACCATTTCCACATCTAGGTGGTTGGTAGGTTCGTCCATTATTAACAACACATGTTTATGTTCAAAACCTATGTCTATTAGGACTTGAGCTAGAGCCACGCGCTTGCGTTGGCCACCAGAAAGAGTTTTAACTTGTTGGTTCAGGTTGGTAATGTTTAGTTTGCCCAGTATTTGGTGTACTTTGGCTTCAAAGTCCCACGCCCCCAATTCATCAAGTTTTGCAAGGGCTGCTGCCAATACATCGGGTTCTTTTTCATCGGCAGCAATTATTCGTTCGTAGTTGCGTAGTGCTTCTGCTACAGGGTGTCGGTAGTGAAATATATTGTCTAGTACTGTAGCCTGTTCATCGAACACGGGTTCTTGTTCGAATAATGCAACTGTAACATCTTTATGAATCCAAACATTGCCATTGTCTACATTGTCTTTTCCGGCAAGTATTTTTAGTAATGTAGATTTACCACTGCCATTTCTGGCGATTAACGCAATTTTATCACCTTCACTTATGTGAAAGGTAATGTTTGTAAATAAAGGCTTTATGCCATAGGACTTTGAAATTCGCTCAGCTGAAACGTAATGCATATTGATGGCAAAGGTAACGTGGCATTGTTAATACTCGATGGGTTTTTATAACTGAGTAGCTAAAATAGTAAAACGATTTTCAATGAAAATAAATATATTAATTTACGTTTGTAAATGCCCCCTAGAATTCACTATATTGCAATCTATATGCCCGAACATAATCTACGTTTATGAATTTTAAGTTCTCATTGTTGCTTCTTGCGTTGCTAAATTCGTTAACTGCATTTTCTCAAAATGAAGCAAATAGATTGTTGAATGAACTTAAGTCTGCTAAAGACCCTGACACAAGGCTAGATATATATAATTCTTTATTTAAGCATTATGAGTTTTCTAATTCTGATTCGTCTGTTTTCTATATGGAGATGGGTTTGAAAGAGTTTTCTAAATCTAAAAATGAGAAAGGTATTGGTACTATGCTCACCATGCTTGGGGTGATTGATAATAAACAGGGTCGTATCGTTCAAGCGACAGAAAAATATAACAAAGCACTGGAACTTTTCACCAAGAACAATTATGATAAGGGATTGGCTATTGTGCACAATGCCATGGGTGTACTGGATGGGAAAAGAGGCAAGCAACTTGATGCAGCGAAACACTTTATGATTGCTTTGAAATTGTTTGAAAAGATTGATGACAAAGACGGCATAGTGAATACTTACTTGAAGTTGGGGGTTATAAACGAACAAAGTAACAGTTTGGACATAGCTTTGGAATACTATAATGCCACTATAAACTATATAAAAAAGTGGAGTGTAAGCGGGCCAAAGCTAATGTACGTTTATAATAACATAGGTGTAGTTTATGGCAAAATGGGAATTATGGATTCCGCGATGCGTTATTTTGAAATTGCTTTAGAAGGATGCAAGGAGCCGGATTATTTAGAAGTGAAAATCTTGACGCTTAATAACTTAGGAATACTGCACGATAAGATAAATAATGATTCTAGGGCGTTATTTTATTTTGATAAAGCATTGCACATCACGAAAGATAAAGATTTGCCAGAAGATCAGGCAAGAATTTTAGTTAGCAGGGCCTCTGTGATTGCTAAAACAGACCCCTCAGAAGCGGAGTCGTCTTTGAAAGAAGCAATGGTACTTGCCAATATGTTGGGCCAACAACATTTACTGTCAGACATATATGAAACATTATCTGAAGTATATGAAAAACAGGGGAAATACAAGGAAGAAGTGAGTGTACTGAAATCACTAAGAATAACAGAAGATAGTTTGTTTAATGTAAATAAATCTAAGGAAATTAAAAACCTGCTGACTGTACATGAATTGGAGAGTGCAAATGCGAAGTTGTTAGTGGCTCAGCAACAATCTCAAACAAGTAAGTTCAAAAAGAACATTTTTTTGAGTGTAGCTATATTCTTGGCAATAGCGGTGGTTATAATGTTTGTTGTTTATAGACGGACATTAATGTTAAACAACACACTATCTAAGCGTGAAGTAGAGCTAAAAAAATCAAATGATGTGAAAGATCGACTATTTTCGATTATTGGCCATGACTTACGAGGGCCTATTGGGAGCATACCTGTAATGCTGGAACTAATGAATGACGAAAGTACCACAGAACAAGAAAGATTGTATATGTATGATGGTGTAATGAGTCATGTAAATGCTTCGAAAGAGACACTCGATAAATTATTGTATTGGGGTGGCGCGCAAATTAAAGGCACAGGAGTAAATAAAATGAATTTTACCATAGGAGATACGTTAGAAAATATATTAAAGTTGACCCAAAACACAGCGAAGCAAAAGAATATTTCGATTGAGAATAGGATTGACAACGATATAGAATTGAATTGCGACCCTACACATTTTGATTTTGTGATGCGTAATCTGTTGTCGAATGCTATAAAATTCACTCATATAGATGGCAAAATTGTATTGAGCGCAGAGAAAAATCTTGAAAGCAAACAAGTGATGTTCTGTGTACAAGATAATGGCATAGGTATTGGCGCGGAAAAACAACACGACATTTTTAAGCCGTTCAGTAGTAGTGAGAGGGGAACAGCAAATGAGAAAGGCACTAGCATTGGTTTGATGCTATGTAAAGAGTTTATTAATGAAAATGGTGGAGAGATTTGGGTTAAATCGGAACTTGGTAAGGGTTCGACTTTTTATTTTACGCTTACAGCTGCCTAATTTGAACAAACAGATGTTGTTTATTTTATTTTTTTTGCTACAAAGTTTAATCCAAAAAAGAAATATTCTCGCCTGAATCCTTTTGAAGTTTGGATTTTCAATTCGTTTTGCAACAATTTCACGGGGTCAGAAAATCTGTAAATAAATGGTAAATAATATCGAACATATTCTACCGAATCTGCAATAATATCAAAATCATTATATCGCATTAATGATTCCCAACTCGCAAGATTGCGTATATTTTCGTTACCTATTAGTATGTTTTTTTGAAGTTTCTCATCCCAAATTGTGATGATTCGGTTATTGCCTCTGTATTTAAACAACTTAGCACGTTGAATTATATTATTTCCATTTTCTTCAATAGATAGTATGCACCCTCCAATTTTTAGACTTTTATTAAAGATCTGGAGGGCATCATTTATCGGCTCGAGATGGTGTAAAGTGTCTTGTACTATTATCCAATCGTAAGTGTTTGCAGCTGGTTTGTTATCAAATAAGTTTTCGTAGGTACAGGTGAATAATGATGTGTCACCATATTGGCTCCAATATTCTTTACGCTTTTGCACTGTTTCAAAATAAAATTCGAGCGTGGTGCCATAAGTAGCTATGCCATTCATTGCGAGGTACAAACATGTAGTACCATATCCACAACCACAATCCCAAATAGATATTTGTTTATTAGGAATATTTTTATCAATTAGGTACTTGTCGATGTATTTTAACCTTTGCAGGAAATAATTTCGTCGAAAATGCCAAGATGACTTTTTTCCCAGAAACTTGTAATAAGGCTGCATTTCAGTATGAACTTCTAATTCTTTTAGCAGCAGTTCAAAGAACTGTTCGGGAGACATCATGAATTTTGGCAAACTATTGGTAAATAAAAGGATAAAATTAGGGTCAAATGTAGCAAGTAAAAAGTAAAATGCTATTCTGGGAATCATCAAAAATACAAAAGCTATGAAAAATCTAATGTTTTACTGTAAAATTGATACCATTTATTGCAGAATGAAGTAATTGTAGTTTTCGGACGTTAATTTTGCGCATACCGTGGATGAGACGTAGCAAAACAGATGTTTTTGTTTAAAAAAGATGAGCCTGAATAAGTGATACTGATATGATGCAATTATACCCTGCCAATGCCATTGAATCATTGGAGTTTTCTAAGATAAAAAACCTTTTGTTGCATAAGTGCCGAACTGATGCGGCGCGCGAAAGAGTAGAAAATATACGTTTTCATACACATAAAGACCATGCTACAAGGGACTTACAGCAGACATATGACTATCGTAACATATTGCTGAGTGGAGATTATTTTCCTAATGATTTTACGAGAAACCTTCACAAAGAATTAAAGCTACTTTCGATACCTGGTGGTGTACTCAGTGGCGAACAGCTATTAGCTGTACAACATTTGGCGTTGACAATTAGAGATATTTTGCTTTGGTTCAAAAAGAATAATGAGCTTTTTGATTCATTAAGGTCGGTTGCATCCAAGGTTGTTTATGAGAAGAAGATCCATGAAACTATATCTGCAATAATTGACGAAACAGGAACTGTTCGCGATAATGCGTCTCGAGAATTAATGAGTATTAGAGCTGATTTGGGAAGGGTGCGAAATGAGGCTAGAAAAGTATTTGAAAGTGTATTGCGTAAACTAAATAAGCAAGGATATCTCGCTGATATTTCTGAAAGTTTCCTAAATGGCAGGCGTACTGTAGCGGTATTAGCTGAATATAAACGCATAGTAAAGGGAATATTGCATGGTGAAAGCGATACGCAGAAAACAGTATTTATAGAGCCGGAGGAAACTACCGAACTTAACAATGAGATTTTTTCGTTGGAGCGTGCTGAAGGAAGAGAGATTCAAAGAATTCTTGCACAGCTTACTAAAGATCTAGCAATATATTCCCCTTTGCTTGAAACATATTACCACTTGTGCGGGTTGTATGATTTTATTAGAGCTAAGGCCCTTTTGGCTATAGATATGAACGGGAATATGCCAAGAGTGACACAACATCCGGGTTTTCAATTAGAAAAAGCATATCATCCTTTATTATACTTGCACAATAAAAATAGTAACAAACCTACTATTCCGCTTAATCTATCGCTGGATAGACAGCAAAGGATATTGATAATTAGTGGTCCAAATGCTGGTGGAAAGACAGTGGCGATGAAGACTGTAGGGTTGTTGCAGTTAATGATGCAAGCTGGTTTGCTAATACCAGTTGGAGATAATTCTGAGATGGGTATTTTCAGGCAAATCATGGTACAGATAGGAGATACTCAGTCTATTGAACATGAATTGAGCACCTATAGCGCTCACTTGCAACACATGAAGCATTTCATGGATTTTGCTGATGGAAAAACACTGTTTTTTATAGATGAGTTAGGAAGTGGATCTGATCCTAATTTAGGAGGCGCATTTGCAGAGGCAATTGTAGAACATCTTGCTGCAAAAAACGCATTAGGAATTATAACCACCCACTATTTGAACCTGAAAGTAATGGCAGGGAAAGTAAAAGGCATTATGAATGGTGCAATGTCCTTTGACGAACAAAGACTAGAACCACTATACAGGCTAACAACAGGTAAGCCTGGCAGTTCCTATACCTTCGCCATTGCGCAAAGGAGTGGCTTATCACCGGATGTCATAGAACGAGCCAGACAACTCACTCAGCGTGAGCACTTTAAGCTAGATAATATGCTACATCAGGCTGAGCAGCAAACTGTGAAACTGAGCGACAAAGAAAAACAACTGGAAAAACTACTGAAAGAAAATGAGCAGTTAAAGAAACACTATGAAGAGGCGACCGACAAAGCAAAACAGAGGCAGATATATGAAACCCTGAAACTGCAAAACCAAATAAAAAAGGAAGAGCTAGAATATCTACGAGATACAGAACGAAAGTTTAAACAGATAATACAAGACTGGAAAAAATCCGAGAATAAACAAGATGTAATAAAGGCTGCTGAAAATGTTCTGTTTCGTAAAAAGCAAGTGGATGCTAATGCATCTGCAGCGAAAAAGACAGACAAAATCTACGACACTATAGGTGGCGTGCCCCATATTGGTGATTTGGTGCGAAATAAACTCAATCATCAGGTTGGGACTCTCACTGAACTTACAGACAGGAGAGCTGTAGTAAAAATTGGTAAAATGCCATTTACCGTAGATATAGAAACCTGGGTAGTGGTAAAAAAGAAAAACGCCGAAAAACAGTAGGTTTTTTTGGGGTTACATTACGTCATTGCCCGCCTAATGAAAACAGGAGCTACTTCAATAGAGCTCCTGTTTTATTTAAATGACCATATGAAGTTATAAATTTCCCCGTTTGGCTTGTTCTCTTTCCAACGATTCGAAAAGAGCTTTAAAGTTACCTGCTCCGAAACTTTGTGCTCCTTTGCGCTGAATGATTTCGAAGAATAAGGTAGGGCGGTCTTCTACGGGCTTAGTGAAAAGTTGTAGCAAGTATCCTTCTTCGTCGCAGTCTACTAATATGCCTAGCTCTTGCAGTGGAGCAATATCTTCATCTATTTTGCCTACTCTGTTAGGTAGGTCTTCGTAATAAGCATTGGGTGGAGGGTCTAGGAACTCTACGCCACGGGCTTTTAGTTCACGAACAGTTTTTACGATATCTGCCGTTGCAATAGCTACGTGCTGAACACCTTCTCCTTCGTAGTAATCGAGATATTCTTCGATCTGAGATTTTTTCTTCCCCTCTGCAGGTTCGTTGATTGGGAATTTTACATAACCGTTACCGTTACTCATTACCTTGCTCATAAGAGCTGAGTATTCGGTATTGATTTGTTTATCATCGAAGGAGAGG
Organism: Flavipsychrobacter stenotrophus; assembly: GCA_945902755.1. Lineage (GTDB taxonomy): Bacteria > Bacteroidota > Bacteroidia > Chitinophagales > Chitinophagaceae > Nemorincola > Nemorincola stenotropha_A. Next base: position 1,496 of record CAMDNC010000120.1, on the reverse strand, counting down.
ATATTGACGAAGCCCATTACTTTTTCGTACCACTCTATGGTTGGGTTCATGCGGTTCCATCCCACATTGCCCACGCAATGGTCTACGTATAGTAGTCCGGTTTCGGTGGGGTTGTAGTTGCTTTTCCACTCTTTGTAGCCTGGCATAAATATGCCAGTGTAGTTCTTGCGCTCTACGAATAAGTGTACTGTTTCGCCGTAAGTATATATGCCGCTCATGCGCACTTCACCATTATCATCGGACAGTGTTTGAGGTTCCATGTATGATTTTCCACCGCGACTAATTGTTTCTTCATAAGCTTTGTAGGCATCGTCTACCCAAAGGGCCAGGATCTTCACACCATCGCCATGTTTTTTGACGTGCTCTGCTATAGGGTGATCTGAATTAAGAGCAGTGGTTAGTACTAGTCTTATTTTTCCTTGTTTAAGTACATAAGAAGCACGGTCTCTAACACCAGTTTCAGGACCTGCATAAGCCAGAGACTGAAAGCCGAAAGCCGTTTTGTAATAGTGGGCGGCTTGTTTGGCATTGCCTACATAAAACTCTACGTGGTCAGTACCGTTGATAGGCAAAAAATCTTGTGCCTGTAGCATTTTTTGGCTTACTGTAAGTGTATCCATGTAATTATTATTGAATAATGTTTGTGATTGCAAATGATTGTAGAAATGTGTTACTGTGTATTACATCCAGCTATACACATAGTCGTCGTCTTCTATATTTATGGCGTCCGTGGTAAGCTTCAAGGGATGAAAGGTATCTACCATTACTGCTAGTTCTTTGGTTTCGGCAGCACCTATGCTTTTTTCTACTGTACCCGGGTGCGGGCCGTGCGGTATGCCAGAAGGGTGGAGGGTGATCATGCCCCTTTCCACATGCTTGCGGCTCATGAAATCGCCATCCACATAATACAATACCTCATCGCTATCGATGTTGCTGTGATTGTAGGGTGCAGGTATTGCAAGTGGGTGATAGTCGAACAGGCGAGGTACAAAAGAGCAAATTACAAAGTTGTTTGCATCGAATGTCTGATGTACCGGTGGTGGCTGGTGTACGCGCCCTGTGATGGGTTCGAAGTCGTGAATGCTTAGTATATACGGGTATTCGCATCCATCCCAACCTATGACATCGAAAGGGTGATGGCCATACCAAATAGGGTAGAGTAAACCTTTCTTTTTTACTTGAATAAGAAATTCGCCTTGTAGATCATAGGTTTCAAGATCTTGTGGTTTACGGATGTCACGCTCGCAGAAAGGTGCATGCTCTAGAAGCTGACCATATTTACTGAGATACCTTTTTGGGAAGGTTACTGGACTGAAAGACTCAATTATAAACAATCTGTTGTTCTCGTTTTCAAAACTGATTTGGTAGATAGTGCCACGAGGAACTACTACATAATCGCCGTAAGAGAAGGGTAGATTACCGTATTGGGTTTTGAGTACGCCCTTGCCTTCGTGAATAAAAAGAACCTCGTCAGTATCGGCGTTTTTGTAAAATAT
>CAMDNC010000119.1 GCA_945902755.1 Flavipsychrobacter stenotrophus | reverse complement strand
TTTGTAACCATGGCAGCAGAGCACTTTGGCACCAACCTCAGAGCCACTGCAGCTACTACCGTACCCAATGTGGTGCGAGGGTCGCTGCCGCTCATCATTCTACTGTTCAATGCGCTGCAACCAAGCCTTAGCTACATCAATGCCGCTGCACTTACAGGTGTGGTGGTAATGAGCATAAGCATTACAGCTGTGTTTATGACTGAAGAGACCTTTGGTAAGGATCTGAACTTTATGGAAGAGTAGACACAAGTGTAATATGGAGCAAAAACGTTTCAATATCAGGGTATACGGTTTGTGGATACAGGATGGAATGCTGCTGATAAACGAAGAACTGGTGATGGGCAGAAAAATCATAAAGTTGCCAGGCGGTGGTCTGCAATGGGGCGAGGGCACCGAAGACTGCCTGAAACGTGAGTGGATGGAAGAACTAGGCATGGATATAGAAGTAGGAGCTCATTTTTATACCACCCATTTTTTTCAAGCTTCCGCATTCGACAACTCACAAGTCATCAGCATATATTATACAGTTTCAGCTACCAAACCTGAAACCATTACTAACCACGTATCGGGTGAACGGACCTTTTGGGTACCGATATCCGAAGTATCTGAAAACACTTTTACATTGCCTATTGATAAAATAGTGGGTGGGATGATAAGGGCAAAATGGGGGTGATTTTTGAACCTTTATCCCATTCAGGAGTAACATTATCAAGCCTGTTTTATATATTTAGAGCCATAAAAAAAGCAGGATATCGTTCTTGCGTTGTACTCACAACCATTCAGTAAATGAAAAAACTACTTACAGCACTGTACCTGCTTACCGCAGGAGCAACCAGCCTATATGCACAAAATAGCCATGTAACCGTACAATATGACCCTGGAAGTGTGATGCGCGACCACCCACTAGACTTTGTGCGTATGCGCCTACAGGTAGCCTTCGAGCCAGAAAAGGGACTGGTGAAGGGCGTTATCACCCACCACTTCAGGCCACTGCGCAAGGATGTGGACAGCTTTTTTCTGGATGGACCTGGTATAGATGTAAAGTCCGCAATGTTGAATGGTAAAACTGTAACGTACAAAACAACGGCCGATGGTATTACTTTTTTCCCTTACGGGGGGCTGCACTATGGCTCGTCAGATAGCTTGACTATAGAGTATGAAGCACATCCCCGCAAGGGCATCTACTTTATAGGGTGGAATGACCCGAACAACATATCGAGAAAGCAGATATGGACACAGGGGCAGGGCATAGACAACAGGCACTGGTTTCCGTGCTATGACACGCCCAACGATAAGCTGATAACAGAGGTGATAGTAAAGTTTGATAAGAACTACAAAGTATTATCGAACGGGGTGAAACTGGCTGAAAAAGAGCAGAAAGACGGTACTAAGCTGTGGCACTACAAAATGTCGAAACCACATGCATCGTACTTGGTAATGCTAGGTATAGGTAAGTATGAGGTGAAGGAAACAAAATCAGCATCGGGTGTGCCGCTGCGCCAGTGGTACTACCCTGAGTGGGCCGACCGCTACCAGTATACCTACAAATACAATGAAAAGATCTTCAACTTTCTGGAGTCAGAAATAGGTGTGCCGTATGGCTGGGAGTCTTACTCGCAGATACCTGTACAAGACTTTATGTTTGGCGCTATGGAGAATACATCGGCAACATTGTTTGGCGACTTTTTCCAGACAGATGCCCGCAGCTACAACGACCGCAACTATGTGGCGGTAAATGCCCATGAGCTTGCCCACCAGTGGTTTGGTGATATGGTAACTGCTCGCAGCGGCAATGCACACTGGCTGCAAGAGAGCTTTGCCACACACTACAACATCATAGCAGAGCGCGAATGTTTTGGGCAAGACCATTTCGACTGGGCACGACGTAATGCCTATCAATCTGCTATTAACACCACCGACAAAAAATCGATATCGCACAGCCAAACACCTACATCGCTTATCTACCAGAAAGGATCGGTGGTGCTGGAAATGCTAAAATATGTAACGGGCAGAGCCGCATTTAATAGAGCTATAAAACGCTATTTACTAGCCCACAAATACGAAAATGTAGACTCTGACGACCTGCTAAATGCGTTTCAGGATGAGCTAGGTATGTCGCTAGAGTGGTTTTGGGATGAGTGGGTGTATCGTGGTGCTGAGCCAGATTATGAAGTAAGCTATGAAGACATAACCAGTAACAAAGGGAGAAGAACACAAATAGTAGTAACCCAGACCCACCAGACGAATGAAGTGGTGGGATTGTTTAAGATGCCTATCGTTTTTGAAGTACACTATACAGATGGCAGCATAGAAAAAAAGACTGAATGGATAGAAAAAACTACCCACATTGTAAAAGTGCCCAACAAAGAAAACAAGGAAATAGCCTTTGTACTGTTTGACCCCAATAGTCAGGTGCTGAAAACGGTGACATTCGACAAGCCGTTTGAGATGCTAAGAGAGCAGGCACTGAAAGCCCCTCATATGCTGGACAGATATGATGCAGTATGTGCCATGCGTACTGTTGCCCCCGACAAAAAACGCGACTTGCTGGAGCAGGTGTATAAAGCCAACACATTTCATGCTATAAAAACGGAGATAGCCGTACAACTGATGGATGACAAAGCCAGTGAGCAGATAGTGCGCATGGCACTTACAGACAAGGACGTACTGGTGCGCAAAGGCATAATGACCAGCACTAAAAACATACCCACTTGGCTGATGGGCGATTTTGAACCCATGTTGCAAGATTCGTCTTATGTGACTATTGTAACTGCACTAGAAAAGCTATGTAACACATTCCCCCAAAACACGAGCAAATATCTGGATGCTACCAAGGGGATAGAGGGCACTAATGGCAGAAATGTACTGATGAAATGGCTGGAAATATCGGCTGCACAGGGTGGCGAAACAAGCTATGTAAATGACCTGGTGAAATACACCAGCAACTCGTATGAGTTTGTGACACGCACCAATGCTATGGCTGCTCTGCGCCGACTGAACTATTGCGACAAAGCACTGGTAGCTAACTGCGTAAATGCATGCCTGACCAACAATGGCAGACTATCTGGCCCAGCTACTGAAACTGTAAAGTACTTCTATGCTCAGCACAAGTACAAAAAAATTATAGCTGAAGTAATAAACAGCAACAGTGCCACAGGCAAGGATAAAGAAACACTGAACAGGCTAATGAATTGATGCAATGACTACATAAAAATGTATACAGCACCTTTATGATAGTTGTAAAGAATCATCTAACAACAATTTAACACCTACACTGATGTGCACGCAAAACACAGTGTGTAATATTGCACCGTGACGAAAACAATCACCAATACATGCTGCTGCCATGCTCCCCACCGGAGGTGATAGTGATATGTATGTACGATATACAAACACATGACTACCCTCCGGACTCATAAATCCGGAGGGTTTTTCTTTATTAACAACTAATAGCAACAACAACGCAATATGAATCTGATAAGTAAGAAAATATGCATGACCAAGGACATAGGTATTCACAACAATCTATTTGGTGGCATACTGATGGAATGGATAGACGAAGCGGCAGCAGCATTTGCTACAGAATATTGCCACACCCCCAATATGGTGACGCTACGTGTGGGAGAAATACTGTTTAAGAAACCAGTGAAGGTGGGCAACCACATACGCATATATGGCGAGGTGCTATCGCTAGGCAATACCAGTATCAACCTAATGCTGGAGGTAAGAAAATACAATCTATACAGCGGAGAGGAAGCTGTTGTGTGCACTACCAACACCACCTTTGTGCGCATAGATGACGATGGCACCCCTACCCCAATAGGAGAAACGGTGCGCAAACTGCATAACGAGCGTATGAAAGCAGTGGCAGCAGAAAAAACAATTGTATAATTTGTAGTGGAGTAAAAACGCTAGTAAAGAACGAAAGTAAGAGATTATTCAAAAAAATGCCAACAGATGCTACGAAAAGCCTGATTTTTTAGTATTTTGGCATCTTTCCATAAAAAATATTCTCTATGTCATTGAATCTCTGTATAGACTGGGGTAACACTAACATTAAAGCAGCCCTGTTTGCCGACGATAAATTGCAGAAACAAGTTCAGTTTTCGGCAGAAACTGCACTAGAACGTGTAACTGACCTTCTGGAAAGTCATAAACCAGAAAAAGCTATACTGTGCTCTGTGGTAGACCACAGTGCAGAACTGGCGCAAGTGCTAAAAGTAGCCATACCTCATACACTGATACTTACCGGACACACCAACGTGCCCATCAACAATGCGTACCTAAGCGCAGATACACTAGGACCGGACAGACTGGCACTGGTGAACGCAGCGCACTTTGGCTATCCAGACAAAAACAATCTGGTAATAAGTCTGGGCACTTGCATTACGTACAATTTGGTGCAGAGAACCAAAACATTTAGAGGTGGTGCTATATCACCAGGCTTGCAGATGCGATTAAAAGCTATGAATACTTTTACAAGCAAACTGCCACAAATAACAACGCTGGAAGATGAGCCGCTGCTGCTGGGCTATGACACAGACACCTGCATACAAAGTGGCGTGGTAAATGGCATGGCGGCCGAAATAGATGGCATGATACGGGCATATGAAGAGCGATACCCCGATTTTAACGCCATATTAACTGGGGGAGATGCACCATACTTTGTAGCCAAACTTAAAAGTAAGATATTTGCCGACCCTGATCTTTTATTAAAAGGGTTAAATTTAATTCTGAACCATAATGTGCCATTGCCACGCTAAGTACTCACTTCTTTCTGTATTACTAGTTGTATGCGGCACTTCATTGTTTGCACAAACTACTGCCTCTGGCAGTAACCCTACAAACGGAAGAGAAAATAACCCCTATTCGCAGTATGGTATAGGCGAACTAAAAAACGGCAACAACGCTGCTTTGATAGGCATGGGCAGTATCACATCTGCCTATTACAATGCTTACCGACTGAATACTGATAATCCTGCATCTTATTCGTTTTTGCAGCGCACTACCTTTGAGCTAGGGCTTAATGGTACTAGTCGCACTGTGACTGGGACTCTGAATGGTACAGAACAGTCTTACAAAACCGGTACGGCATCGATAGCTTACCTGAATTTGGCAGTACCTGTAACTAAAAATGGTGGATTTTGTTTGGGGTTTAAACCAGTTTCTAGCGTATACTACAGATTGGCAGATACGATATCTGCTTACGAACCTCCCTACTCGCCTATAGGCCGTGCACAAAAGCTATATAATGGTGAAGGTGCATTGAACCATGCCTATCTGGGTGGAAGTGCCAAGTATAAGGGACTAAGTGTGGGGTTCAACGCCGGTTATACCTTTGGAACCGTTCGCAACTCAACAGTACTGGTGCCTATTGATTCTTTTTCTGTCAATAATGCTTTTACTAGTGAATTCAGTAACTATACTCGTATAGGTGGTATACAATGGAAGGGCGGATTATTGTACGAAGTTAAGTTAGATTCTTTTCATACCCTACGCATAGGTGGCACAATAAGTACCAACCAAAAGCTGAAACAACACTTCAGTGAATACCACATTTCTTTTTACAACTTTACCGATACTGTAACCCGCGATACTAGCTACAACCTGCCAGAAACAGAAGGCAGGCTGACGATGCCGCTATCATACAGTGTGGGCATCATGCTAACCCGCGACAACAAATGGGGAGTGGGTATAGATTACAAGGCTACCCAATGGAGTCAATTCAAAAGTGAGCTTAACTCTTACATGAATACCGGTATCACTGCTAGCTCGTACCGCGTCAGCGTGGGTGGCGAATACACACCAGATGCAGAGAACCTGAGACATTACTTATCACGAGGCACCTACAGGCTGGGGGCATATTATGGCACTGACTACCTGCAGCTGCAAAACACATCGCTACCCTACTACGGCATTACAGCCGGTGCCAGCTTGCCATTCAGGCGCACACTATCGCAGGTGCATGCGGCTATTGATGTGGGTGTGCTGGGTACTACAGAAAATAATCTTAACAGACATAACTACGTAAGATTTACACTAGGTATATCACTGAATGATCTTTGGTTTGTGAAACGCAGACTTGAATAATAAACTACAAACAGCACCATTGGGTGCTGTTTGTAGTTTGAAGCTTTTTTACAAGTATCATCTATTTTATCTACAAATGTCAGGTAAATCGAACATCAACAGATACAGTATTCTACGCACCTTTACAGTGTGTATATTAGTGTGTGTGCTGGCTGCCTGCAAAAACGACCCAGCCGAGATTAGAGCACTTACTGGCCATACCAATATGCAGGAAGACCGTGCTAAAGGAGTGACGTTTCTGTATAGCCAAGATGGAATTGTGAAAATGCGCATCTATGCCAAAGTATTTGTTCGCAACAACAATGCCAAACGACCATACATAGACATGAACAATGGGCTGAAAATGGAATTCTTTGACGACAGTGGCAACGTAAGTGATGTGCTTACGGCAGACTCATCGAGATACTATGAGCTACAGCGCGACTTTATAGTGTGGGATAGCGTGCAGATAGTAAGCCGAAAAGGCGAACGCCTGAACACCGACGAACTGATATGGAACGAAAGTGCGCAGAAATTTTTTACAGAAAAACCTGTAGTTATCACCACCAACAATGAAGTGCTGTATGGCAATGGCATGGAAGCCAACAGAGACTTTACCTGGTACCGCATACTGAAACCAAGAGGATCTGTGCAGGTAGATAAAGGAGAAGTACCTAAATAACCACTACAGCGCCAGTATAGTTACCAATCATCAACGTTTATTTGTAACTGATATATTTATTGAGCTTGTGATAGAGCGGTGTGCTGCTATTACTGTGCCTGTTGAGCTGAGCGCCACAAACAACGGGCACATACATCACGTGCCTCACACTCTGGATTCCCATAAGTGGCGACTTCCCTACCCTATGCCATAACCGACCACTATGTAATACAAGATCGCCCGCGTGAGCACTGACCAAGAACTCGTTTTTATCTGCACTTTTATTGAGCAGTTGCACTTTGCTGAATATCATGGCTGGTGTGCGTTGTGTATGTGAGCCAGGCAATACCCTCAATCCGCCATTGTGTGGACCAGAATCAGTGAGATACACTCCCACATTTATCATAGGTTCGAGACGTTGCATGAGCATAATTTCTCTCATAGAATCTGTATGCCAGCCCATTTGTCTTTGGTTACTTTTGCTGCTGTTGATGTAATAATTGGTAACAATACCATCTTTTTCGTTGTACCCTACTCGGGCATCAGTTCTACCAAGCAAACCACAAAAAGTATGAATACCTGCATGGTTCAATAGCTGCTCTATGGCTATGTTGTAATGGCTGGTGTAGGGCAATCGATGTATGATACGTTCGCCATTATCTGCCAAACCGAACTTAATCGGAATGCCATTGACCTTTGTTGCATTACTAGCTAAAAGCTGGGAGGTTACATCAGCAACATTTTGACGCAACTGAGAAATGGCCTTTGCAGACAGGAACCCTGTAAAATGAAGAAAACCATAATGAGTATAAAAAGCAAAATGCTCTGGCGATATGGCACCAGAAAAATGGTATCTGGTGCCGATGTGAGGCAAAACTATACCCGGCGAAACATGGATAGCAGAAAGCATAATAAGGTAATGGTACAACAAATAACATGCCACTCCTGTTGTGTGCGACAATAACTAATGCTCTATGTGCATAATGCAAGTTTGGGTATCTGTGCCTGAAACGAGCGTATCGTCTATTGTAAGTATAAAGTCGCCAGTATGACCGGGGCGAGCATCCTTACTGTATGTGCCCTTGCCCCAAATTGTCTTCCCAGCCACAGACTGTATCGGTACGGTAACAATGTTAGAAATCCAGGCTCTGACGATAGCATCACTTCCAAGATTTTGAATGTTGGAAAGCTTGAGCAAATATGGGGTATCTGCTACAGTGGATACTACTGAAGAATAATAAGTAAAGCCTGACATGGAACAGAAATCATAACAGGAATCGTATTTACCTGCCAACATAGGTGCATAATCGGTAGGGGGTACTATACGTATCTTGAAGTTAATAATTCGGTCGGCTTTGTTTTGGGTTGATATTTTGAGCTGGCAAGGATAATCGCCATAAAAAGCAGTGCCAATATTAAATGTGAATATACCGCCCAGCAACTGCGTGACCGCCAGGGTAGATGGTGCGACAGACATATTAGACGGCAACCCGGTGATAGAGCAATATAACTTGTTGGCAGCGATATCGCCACTTAACACCTTGATACTAAAAACAAAAATAGCTGAACTCTGTGGTGTGGTAGTAACGACCGAATCGTACGTGACTGAATAAGAAAATTCCGTACCACTGTTACTAGTATTATTATCGTTGACGCTCTTCTTTTTGCAAGAGGTGAATAGTAGGGCAAGAAGTAGTATAGAAGATAGGTATTTCATCCGTGCTGCAAAGATACGGAATAGGAGAAAGCAGTAATAGTGATAGGCAACAAAAAAGCAGCAATAACCTACAAAGGATATTGCTGCTTGTGCAACGAGGGTGAATAATTAAATGTGCAACTTAAAATATTCCAATGTGCGTTTCAACCCTTCGTGGCGATCAACTTTAGGCTCCCAACCCAGTATTGCTTTTGCCTTCGTGATATCGGGCTTGCGTTGTTTGGGGTCGTCTTGTGGTAGTGCTTCGTATACTATTTTAGACTTAGAACCAGTAAGCTCCAATACTTCTTCAGCAAACTGCTGCAGTGTAATTTCGGCAGGATTACCAATGTTTACAGGCTTAGTATAGTCTGACATCAATAAGCGATAGATACCTTCTACCAGGTCATCGACATAGCAGAAAGAACGAGTCTGAGAACCATCTCCATATACGGTTACATCTTCGCCACGGAGTGCCTGGCTCATAAATGTAGGTAGTGCGCGGCCATCGTCTAGTCTCATACGAGGACCATAGGTATTAAAAATACGTATGATTCGGGTTTCTACATTGTGGAAGGTATGATAGGCGGTAGTAATGCTTTCCATAAAACGTTTTGCCTCGTCGTACACACCACGTGGACCTACTGGATTTACATTACCCCAATACTCTTCGGTTTGTGGGTGAACAAGTGGATCGCCGTAGACCTCTGAAGTAGAAGCCACTAATATACGAGCTCCTTTAGCCTTAGCCAGTCCCAAAAGATTGTGAGTGCCCAGTGCACCTACTTTGAGGGTTTGGATTGGCATTTTCAAATAGTCGATAGGACTTGCGGGCGATGCAAAATGTAGTATATAATCTATGTTGCCAGGTACGTGCACAAACTTAGTAACATCGTGATGATAAAACTGAAATTCCTTGACAGGGAACAGATGTTCTATGTTTTTGATGTTGCCAGTAAGTAGGTTGTCCATACCTATTACCTCGTAACCTTCTTTTAGAAATCGGTCGGAGAGGTGAGAACCCAAAAATCCGGCAGCACCAGTAATCAAAATCCTTTTAGCCATTATATAATATTGAGTATTGCTTTAAACTAAAAATACATTCTTGGCGAGTAATACTTGTTGTGTTAGTCTAGAGTGCCACGCTCTCTGATAATAGTAGAATCGGGCATTGCAAGTGTGTTTCTTACCTCGGGGTTGATGATTTTGCGGCCTATACTTTCGTAATAGAATTTTAAATCCTGCATCTTATCGAGTGAATACACATTGCGACCATCAAATATGGCCTGATGCACCAATGAACTACTTATACGCTCGAAATCGGGGTTGCGGAACTCGCTCCACTCTGTAACGATGATCAATGCAGATGCGCCAGTAAGTGTATCGTACTGATCTGTGGCGTAGTATATTTTATCGCCCATTAGCTGTTTGACGTTTTTCATACCTTCTGGGTCGAAGACACGGACGGTAGCGCCACCGGCAAGCAACTCTGCAATGAGGTCAAGTGCAGGAGCATCGCGAATATCATCGGTTTCGGGTTTGAAGGACAACCCCCAAATAGCGAATGTGAAACCAGCAAGGTTGTTACCGAAGTAATTTTTTATTTTATTGCCTAGTACTTTTTTCTGCTGATCGTTTACATTCATTACAACATTAACGAGCTTGAAATCATAGTCCATTTCTAGGGCTGTATGAGCTAGTGCTTTGACATCTTTAGGGAAACAGCTGCCACCGTAGCCTATGCCAGGGAATAAGAAACGCTTGCCTATTCGGCTATCACCACCCATACCTATACGCACCCAATCAACGTTTGCCCCAGCTTTTTCGCAAAGGTTGGCCATTTCGTTCATGAAAGAAATACGCATAGCCAAGTATGAATTGGCGGCATATTTGGTCATTTCGGATGAACGCTCGTCCATAAAATGGATTGGATTGCCTTGTCGTACAAAGGGTTGATAGAGTTCATCCATAACCTTGCGCGCCTTGTCGGAAGAAGTACCTATAACTACTCTGTCTGGTTTAAGGAAATCATCGACAGCGACGCCTTCTCTAAGAAACTCGGGATTAGACACTACATCGTACAATGACTTATCTAGTCTTTTGGCGAGTACTGCACTCACTTTTTCGGCAGTGCCTACTGGAACTGTACTTTTATTTACAATAACTGTGTAGCGGGTAATGATTTTGCTAAGCGACTCTGCTACGTCTAATACATATTGCAAGTCGGCAGAACCATCTTTGCCGGGTGGTGTAGGCAGTGCCAAAAAAATGACTTTAGCGTCGGCGATACCCTCGGGTAGTGATGTGGTAAATGAGATTCTCTTTTCCCTGATGTTTCTTTCCAGGAGGGTATCGAGACCCGGCTCATAAATCGGAGATTTCCCGATTTTGAGATCGTTAATTTTGCGCTCATCAATATCTATACACACAACATTATTTCCTGTTTCCGCAAAACAAGTACCTGTAACCAGCCCTACATAGCCAGTGCCTATAATGGATAAATGCATTTTGTGATTGGATTAAAATCAGGGCGCAAAAGTAGTAAAAAATCACATGCAATTAGCCCTAAAATGTGATGCTGCGTACAAGTGGGTGAAAAAATATGGAACTAGACTTAGTAAGCCAATAGGAGAAACACAACCGGATACTTGCCTAACACTGGGAGGTCTTTTTTCCAATCGGCTACGGACCGGGTAACGATGTACTGATCGGGACCTGAGATGTTGGCGGCTATGCACACATGGGTATGATGTGCACAATTTTTAAGAAGGTCTGCCAACATATTATTGTTGCGGTAGGGGGTTTCTATAAATATCTGTGTTTGTTTTTCTTTGGCTGAGTGCGCCTCCAACTCCTTGATGCGCTTGCTGCGAGCGGGTTCTTTGACAGGGAG
>CAMDNC010000118.1 GCA_945902755.1 Flavipsychrobacter stenotrophus | reverse complement strand
AAAAGAACACACGTCATCGACACCAGTACCTGGACCGACGACATGCTCATTGCCATCAACGAAGAACTCAGCAACCACGAAGCCATCAAAAACATGCCACCCGAACAACAAAAGACCTATGCCGAACTCTCCCAAATCCTTAAACCTGTAATGGAAAGTAGAATACCATTGATAGTCAACGACTTAGCCCCCAAAACCCATGAAACAACCGGAAACAAACCGGAAACACAGCCCCTTCGGCTGTCCCTCCGCTCTCGCGCTCTTCCCCGCTCTGAAAATCCCTCTATCCTGCCAATTACTGACCCATTACCGGAAAATGAAACCTCATTGATAATCAACGACTTAGACCCAAAAACACATGAAATGACCGGAAATAAACCGGAAACACCCATCGACCCATTGTTTGTAGGTTACCCCAGGTCCAGCACTCCCCCAGACCCAAGCGTACCTTATACTTACTTTAATGGCAAAATGCTCCTCACCAAGTACCCCGATGGCAGCATCCGTTACGACTATGGTGGCGGGCGCCCCGCCGTCACTATCAAAAAAGGAGGCCCCGCCATCCTCGAGCGAAGAGTCTTTTACATCTAAAACCGGAAAAGAGAATGCCGTTGATAATCAATCACTTACAACCAAAACCACATGAAAGCACCGGAAACAAACCAGCTATTTTTAAAACACACTAAAACCAACTAACAATACCAATACGGCATATTATCAATTACTATTTCTTTTCTTTGCACTCACATACTTATGCAGCTACAGCACCACATATCGCTACTACCATACAACACCTTTGGAATAGATGTGCCAGCTGCTCATTTAGCCATTATTACCACGCCCCAGCACCTGCACCACATCAGTCAGCTGCCCCAACCAGTGCGCATACTAGGTGGCGGCAGCAATATTTTGCTCACCGCTCCAGTTCCCGACGTTGTTTTGCTCAATAGACTTATGGGCATAGAGCTTCTGCATCAGGACCAAGACCATGTTTGGCTTTCTGTAAGCGCCGGCGAACTCTGGCACGACCTTGTGCTTCACGCCATCGGTCAGGGGTGGGGTGGTATAGAGAACCTGGCACTCATACCCGGTACTGTGGGTGCCGCCCCCATCCAAAACATAGGTGCTTATGGTGTGGAGGTGTGTAGCACTGTAGAAAGCGTCACTTATTGGCATCTTACAGATAGGAACTTCGTTACCCTCATTACTCCAGACTGCAAGTTTGGGTACAGAGACAGTATTTTCAAACAAGAGCTGAAAGGAAAGGTGCTCATTACATCAGTGGTCTTCAAGCTCACCAAACACCCCACATTCAATACCAGCTATGGAGCCATAGAACAAGAACTACAACAAATGAATGCACCCCCCTCTGTGCAGTCTATAGCACAGGCAGTTATCAACATTCGCACCAGCAAGCTGCCCAACCCCAAAATAACAGGCAATGCAGGCAGCTTTTTCAAAAATCCCACCATCAGCCACACGCAGTATTCCCAGCTACTCGCACAGCATGCTGCTATGCCGCATTATCCAGTGGGTAATGGATGGGTAAAAATCCCCGCCGCCTGGCTCATAGAGCAGTGTGGCTGGAAGGGCTACCGTAAAGGCGATGCTGGTGTGCACAACAAACAAGCGCTGGTACTGGTCAACTATGGCGCTGCAACTGGCAACGAACTATGGCAGCTTTCTAGCAACATCGTAGACTCTGTTCTGCAAAAATTTGGAATAGAGCTAGAGCGAGAGGTGCAGGTCTGGTAATCACCCATACAGGGTTATTAACAATACTTTATTTGGCACACCTGCCATTTAATCGCATATTTCAATGATTTTTGTAACTTCTTAACAAAACCTTTGATTGGTGTAGCAAATAGTTACCCATTTCGTTGATTTATTATTGTATTACGTACTATTATCATGCATTTAACCACTAAGGCAATAGCCCTTCTGAATATATTTTTGCTACTAATTTGTTCGCCCGCTTTTGCACAGCCCACTGGTAGTGTCAGTGGCAAGGTCACAGATGGTAGCAATCAGCCGGTGTCTTATGCCACTGTTACTTTACTCCGTTCAGACTCGTCAGTGGTCAATGGCGACCTCTCCAAAGACAATGGAACATTCAGTATAGCACCTGTAGCACTAGGTAGTTTCGTACTGCGCATTGAGTCATTAGGTTTCAAAACAAAGTTCACACCCGTCACCATCACCGCCGATAAACCCTCCGCCAAAATTGGCACCATCAAGCTCTCGCAAAGCGAAACTTCTATGAAGGAAGTTAGTATCACTGGCGAAAAAAGAGTAATGGAATTGAAGGTGGATAAAAAGGTGTTTAACGTCGAGAAAAACACCACCACAGCAGGTGGTAGTGCCACTGACGTGCTACAGAATGTACCAGCCGTATCGGTAGATGCCGATGGCAATGTAAACCTAAGAGGCAAGGGTAATGTAACAGTACTTATTGACGGAAAACCCGCTACCATGCTGGGTAGCGATGTTACTTCGGCATTGCAAAGCTTGCCTGCAGGCAGCATAGAAAGCGTTGAAGTAATCACAAATCCCTCTGCCAAATACGACGCCCAAGGTACCACAGGTATCATCAACATTGTAACCAAAAAAGATGGTAGACTGGGCATAAATGGCAGTGCCACATTAGGTGCTGGCACACGCGATAAGTACAACGGTAATCTTAGTCTCAGCCTCCGAAAAGGCAAGTGGAGTACCTTCCTCAATAGTAGCTTTCGTATCAATAATACCTTCAATAATGTCAGTACGCACCGTCAAGACTCAGTGCTTACAGCTGGCAATAGGCAGTCCTACTACACTTATGAGCATGTGCCACGGTTATTCAACGGTACATTTAATACCATAGGTGCCACTTACGATTTTGATAAAAATAACTCCATCACTCTTACTCAGAATGTGAATGCTATGCAATGGGGGTACAGAGATAACTCCAAATATTACGAATACAGCCAGCCCGAAAAGCAAGGTACTACACTCCTTGAAAGAGAGCGCAACTCCTCTGCTCTTGGCGGGCCCGTTTCTTCCTCCACTTCATTCGACTATCGCAGAAAATTCAAAACCAAGGGAGAGGAGCTGAATGTCGATGCCACTTATGCATTCAATAACATGCGCCGCTCGCAAGACTTCGAAACCCGCACCGTACTCTACGGCAACGGTTGGTCTCCCTACACAGTGTCTTCAGCACCTGGCAGGGGCGGCAATAACAGTCTCAACGTATGGGCAGACTACACCAAGCCACTTTTTACCACAAATGGCAAGCTAGGTGTAGGGTTTAAGTCGCAGTTCTTTAACTTTTTCAGTAGCAATGATCCCAAAATATGGGTAGATACCCCCAACTATGTAAAAGCTGACGACTCTTCACTATTTGCTACTTACGACTATAGTCAGCAGACCCACGCTGCTTACATAAACTGGAACGACCAACTAGATAAGTTCTCTTATCAGGTTGGGGTACGTGTAGAAAATGCTGTTTACGATGGGTCTGGTAGTGTGCCTCGGCCTGCTACATTCAGCAACAGTTTTCTCAATCTTTTTCCTTCTGCTTTTATCTCCTACCAGCTCACTTCTGAACAGAGTATTTATATCAATTATAGCCGTCGCACTAACAGGCCTAGCTTCTTTCAGCTAATGCCCTACCGCGATTTTTCTAATCCTGGTACAGTGTCTATGGGTAACCCCAATCTCATTCCAGAGTTTATTGATAACGTAGAACTCAGCTACAGCATTGCCACAGAGAAAGGCAATAACTATATTTTCAGCACTTACTTTGCCCAAACCAACAACCTCACCGAGCGTGTTCTTCGCCCCATAACTACCGATGATGCAGCTATAGGTCTTGCAGATCAGGCAGGTGCCTTGTTATCTATGCCACTCAATATTGCCTCCGGTATTACCTACGGCATAGAAGGTACAGGCCGTGTACAAATCACAAAGGCATGGGATGCTACACTGAACATGAACTTCTTCAACAATCAGTTGACAGTAGGCAATGTAGATCCTGCATATACCGCATTTATTACCAATAACAATGGCTACAGTTGGTTCGGAAAAGTAAACAGCAACTTGAAGTTACCCGCCAATTTCTCATTACAATTTAGTGGCAACTACGAGTCGCCAAAAATTATAACTCAGGGCAGCCAGCGCGAAAGTTACTGGATAGACATAGCCCTCAAAAAGAACCTCTGGAAAAACAAAGCATCCCTAGTGGTCAATTGCTCAGATGTTATGAAAACCCGTCAGTTTATCAACAACTATGTAACCGCCAACTATACTCAAACCACAGACAGGGTTAAGGAAACACGTATAGGTAATATAACGTTTACCTATAGATTTGGTAAAACGGATATGGGCAAAGGTGGTGGTGGTGAAAGACCATCTGCAGGTAAAAAAGCTAAAAACAAACCAGAAAAACCTACCGATGAAGATAGGGCTAAAAACCTGAAAGGTAGTGACGACAATGATAATAGCGGCGGCGGTGGAAGTAGTAGCGGCGGCGGTCAACGTAAGTAATACCAGGTATATTGATATTGATAAGGTAGTCAAAATTAAGGTAATACACATTCATTTTTGTACAGATTTGTAGGTGCTGTACAATAATACTTAATGCATCCTTAACTCCGTCTTCATATTGCCTTTAAACAATAGTTGTCAATTTGTACAACTAAATGCTGAGTCCAGCAACACAAATGGCAAAAAGAGAGGTGGATATAGTAATACTTTCAGATGTTCACCTAGGTACTTATGGCTGTCACGCCACAGAGTTGCTACAATACCTGAAAAGCATAAAGCCTCGTACTGTTATACTCAACGGAGATATTATAGATATTTGGCAGTTCAGTAAGCGATATTGGCCCGCTACCCACATGATGGTAGTAAAACACCTCATCGGGCTTATAGCCAAGGAAGTACCCGTATACTACATACCTGGCAATCATGACGAAATGCTTCGCAGATTTAAGGGTTTCAACCTCGGCTCTCTGAAGATTGTAAACAAGTTGTCTCTGAAAATTGATGACAAAAAAGTTTGGGTCTTTCACGGAGATGTATTTGATGTAGTCATGCAAAACAGTAAATGGTTGGCTAGGCTAGGTGCAGTGGGATACGATACGCTGATACTTATCAATAGATTTGTAAACTTCATATCTCAAAAACTGGGTAAAGGAAAACTATCTTTTTCAAAAAAGGTAAAAAATACGGTCAAAAGCGCTGTCAAATTTATTAATGATTTTGAAGTCACAGTTTGCGATATCGCTGCCGAAAACGACTATGACTATGTGGTATGTGGACACATTCATCAGCCAGAAATAAAAGACGTAAAAACTAATAGTAAAACCGTCACCTACATGAATTCGGGCGACTGGATAGAAAACCTTACTGCTCTCGAATATACCGATGGTAATTGGAGTATTTATAACTATGCTTCCGACACCGTGGCACATGCAATAGACATCAATAAAAAAAGTCAGAAAAAAGAATCTGCTAAGGAAATGATGGCAAGCCTGATGCAGGAACTTAATATGAAACAACCGTCAAAATCGGATACCGAATCGCCTGTATTTGTTACTGAGCACGATTAAGTTCTACAACATCATATCTGAAATGAAGATACTTTTTGCAATACAAGGTACCGGTAATGGTCACCTGAGCAGAGCCAGAGATATATATCCGGAACTGGCAAAATATGGTGAGGTTGATGTGCTCATAAGTGGCATACAGGCAGATGTAGCTGTGCCTTTTCCTGTCAAGTACAAAATGTATGGTATGAGCTTCATCTTTGGTAAAAAAGGTGGAGTAGACATATGGGACACTGCCAAAAAGTTGAAACTACTGAAGTTGATAAAGGATATAAATGAACTTCCGGTAGAAAAGTACGACCTTGTAATAAATGACTTCGAACCAGTAAGTGCATGGGCCTGCAAGCGAAAGGGTAAACCTTGTATATCGCTAAGCCATCAGTGTGCTGTGCTTCACCCCAATGCTCCAAAACCTGCTGCTGCCGACGTTATGGGTAAACTAGTGCTAGAAAGGTATGCACCTGTTACAGATGCATACGGCTTCCATTTCAAAGCGTTTGGTGAGCAAATATACACGCCTGTTATAAGACAAGAAATAAGAGACCTCACTCCTACTAATAACGGTCACTACACTGTGTACCTGCCCGCCTATAGCGACGAAACTATAGTGAAACATCTGTCACATTTCAGCGAGGTGAAATGGCAAGTGTTTTCTAAACACAACAAACAACCCTTCGTGAGTGGCAATGTAAGTGTGAACAAAATAGACAACGAGGCCTTTGTGGCTAGTATGGCTTCTGGCGCTGGTGTGCTATGCGGAGCGGGCTTTGAAGGACCAGCAGAAGCTATGTACTTGGGTAAAAAAGTGCTGGTAATACCCATGCTTACCCAATACGAACAGCAATGCAATGCTGCAGGCGCAGCTGCAATGGGTGCAACAGTAATACCCACCCTTGCCGAGGCTAGTTATCCAGTAATTAAAGACTGGCTGCAAAATGGTAAAGCTATACATGTGAACTACCCAGACCAAACTGCAAGCATCATAGCACAAATAATTAAAAAATATGCACCTGCCATTTCTACCTCCCGAAAAGCTACTGCAGAAGCTGTTGCCAGCCTATAGCTACACCTGTCGCATGGCTATCATAGCTCACAAGCTACTGTGTGCACTGTATCCCTGACCTTTGTTGTAAAATCAACAAAATACTATTGAAACAAACAGAAATGACTGATATTTGCAGTACATGAAACTAATTCTAACTGCAATACTTCTAGCCACAACATTGGTAGCTGGTTATGGGCAAACTGTAACCATAGATACTACTCGTACTACTATGGTGATAACCGAAAAGACGGGTGCAGTGGTGCGTACACTGTCTATCTATAGGTCTGTGGTAGCGGGTAGTGGTTTCAGGCATCAGGGCATTTATCAGCCTACAGCAGCTGAGTTTGGTACTGAACCCGATGTGTTAAAATTGAACTTTACAGATGAGTTAGCTCACCTGAAGAAAATGATAGAGGCTGCAAATAAAATAAGGCCACACAATTTTTCGAAGATATCTATGAATATCTTACCCTATAACGAGCTTGTGCTGAAATTAGTGAATTACTTCGAAAATTCACCTGAATGGAATGCACACCTCAAGAGTAACCCCAATTTGAAACGTTCCACTACACTTTTCGATGGATCGCAGATATCCGAAGTGGCTTATAACTATCGTATAGCTGGTGACCTGCTAGATCGCAGCGACTTTATGACCGATGTAAATGCTGCTTTTGTTACTTTAGGCTACACAGCTAAGTCGGGTGGTTTTCCGGAGGAACATCAGCATATATTGACCGCTGACAAACTGATGCTACTGGGCAAAAATGTAAGTTTGTTTATACCAGAGCCTAACATGTACTTTAACCTTACCAAGATAAAATAATATGAGCAGCTACAGCTTAGAAGAAGCACTGAATCTGCTACTAGAAAGGTCGCATTGGAAACCCAAGATTATAGCCCTACGCATGAGTGAGGAGTGGGAAGAGATAACTGGCAAAACCATAGCCAAATATACCCGCTCTGTGAGCATGCACAATAAGACCCTAACGATATACACTGATGTGGCTGCACTGAAACAGGAACTGCAGATGGGCAAGGAGCAACTGATAGTGCGAATAAATGAGTACTTTAAAGAACGAGTGGTAGCCGATATAATAGTGAAGTAGTTGTAACTACTGTTTGACCATTGATAACTTGCGCCCACTCATGTATACGGCTATGCCTAGCAGGGCTCCTACAGCATCGGCAATGGCATCCAACAGCTCCATGCTGCGACCTAATGTGGTGAGTGTGCCTTGCAGTACCTCTATTGCACAACCCAGTAAAATGCCAGCCACAAGCACCCTGACAACATAAACAGCAGTATAAGTTGGCTTAGCACATAGCCAAAGGAAGGTAAATATCCCAAACATAACAAAGTGTGTCCACTTGTCTATAAAAGGTACTGCCACATGCGGCAACTGACGCGAGGGGAAAAGGCAGCCAATAAAAATAAGCAAGGTCCATATAAAAGCTATGAACCTTGCTTGAGAAGAGTATGGGGAATGCGGTAAGAAAATGAGTTTCATTACTCGCCCACCAACTGTGAGTATGCAGCAGCGTCAAGCAGAGCTTCAACATCAGCCGGATTATCAAGTGTCATTTTTATCATCCAGCCTGAGCCGTATGGGTCTTTGTTTACGTTTTCGGGAGTGCCTTCTAGGTCAGCATTCACTTCTGTGATTGTGCCGCTTACTGGCAAGAATAAGTCAGAAACTGTTTTTACAGCTTCTACGGTACCAAATATTTCGTTTGCTTCGAGTGGCTTGCCTACTGCAGATATGTCTACAAACACGATATCACCCAGCTCTTTCTGAGCAAAGTCTGTGATGCCTACAGTAGCAGTATTGCCGTCAATACTTATCCATTCGTGATCTTTGGTGTAACGTAATGTTCCTGGAAATTCCATGTTATTGATTTTGGGATAAAAATAAGTAAAAAAAACAAACCCACTATGACGAAAAGCAGGAATGGTGAAAATGAGCGAGGATAAAACAATTATTTCATTTTGGGCACTGAGGTTGTAATGGTTGATGGTTGAACTACACAAAATTTATGGCTAGCTTATCCAATTCGTGTGTTATTGCTAGTTTAGCCAGCTGTTGATAAGGTAGTGCTTCCGGAGTTTCAGATACCGTTCATTACAGTTAGTATAATGGGTTTGCCGTCGGTTACGACAATGGTATGTTCGTGTTGCGCCATATAGCCGCCTTTGTTGCCTACCATAGTCCAGCCGTCTTGTAGGGTCATGGCGAGGGTAGAGGTGGTGGAGATAAATGTTTCGATAGCAACTACTGAGTTTTTGCGAAAGCGAGTAAAGTTAAAGCGGTCTCGGTAGTTAGCTATCTCGCTGGGTTCTTCGTGCAGGCTTCTGCCTACACCGTGTCCGGTAAGGTTTTTAATCACTTTATATCCTTGTTTTTTCGATTCGGTTTCAATAAGATGACCAATGTCGGCAATGCGTACTCCTCCTTTTATTTGGCTAATGGCTTTATGTAATATTGCTTTTGATGCATTGATAAGGGGTTGATGATGGTGAATATCGGCACCCAAGACAAAAGAGTTGCCATTGTCTGACCAAAAACCATCCAGCTCTGCGGATACATCTATGTTAATCAAGTCGCCATCATTGAGTATGGTTTTATGAGAAGGTATGCCATGGCAAAACTCCTTGTTGACACTGATGCAGGTGTGGCCAGGGAAACCATAAGTGAGGTATGGGGCAGACTTGGCACCGAGTGATTTGAGCGTTTTTGCTCCATAGTCATCGAGCTGCTTGGTGGTCATCCCGGGTGCGGCATAGCTGCTCATTTCTCTTAGGGTGATAGCTACGGCCTCACTTGCTTTTTGCATGCCGATTAGTTCAGATTCTTTGGTGATTGACATTACTTGTACAGTTACAAATTACGAACTTTGTGACAGAATTCGGATTGACGAATAATGGTACGTTAGAGCGACAAAAATAGTAAAATATGCCTCGGAAGTGGGTAAAATCGATTTGGTTGATGTGTGATGTTTACAACAGTAGTTTCATCATTAGGTCGGTTTGGTTGTCATTTCCCAAGCGAAAAATGTGTTTATCAAACTCTATAAATCCATTTTTCATGTAAAACTGTATGGCTTTGTGGTTGTGCTCCCAAACCCCCAACCAGATAAACGACGCATTTTTGGTGATGGCAATGGACTTTGCTTTGTTTAATAGTGTTTGACCTGCTTTTTTGCCATGGTAGTCTTTGAGGATATATATCCGTTCTAATTCTATCCCATTTTCTGTTTTTAGTTCTGTTTGTGCATCTGCATAGTTAAGTTTCAGGTATCCAATAGGGGTATTATGGTGTAGTGCAAAAAAGAATTCCGAGTTTTTGTGAGATAATTCTGAATACAGCTGCTGTGCGGAGAAGCTGGTTTCTAGATAATGTTTTATATCTTCTTCTGTATTGCTATCTGAGAATGCTTCAAAAAATGTTTGTTGGCTGATTTTTTGTAAGTCATCGATTTGTAGAAGGCTTACTTTCGAGATAGTGATGTTTAGCATAGGAGTTAGTTTATAGCTGTAACTGAACCAAATACGGTGCTTGTAATAGTTTCATCGTACTCGTTTACTCTGAAAAGCTCTCGTCCGTTCTTTTTTTCGTTTATAGTGTAGTTTACGTCTTGAGGTATTAATATGCTATACTTAGCATTGGCTGATATTTTTATACTTACTTGGTTGCCTGGTTCAAGGTTTTGGCGAAAACAGGGTAATATGACGCGAATGGTATCGTTTTCTCTTTTTAGGATAGCTACTGCTGCTACTATTTCATTGCCACATCTGCCATGGGCAGGATTGAACTTGACGATAGTGCCTATTGTAGTGCCGCTCTCGGCTATAATCTTCCAATGGAATGAGAAGGAATTAGTACCAACAAGAATTTGATTATCCCTAGAATAGAAATGGATTTTTCGGTTTAAAGTATCGGATAGGTATGCCCAAGTGGTGCGTTTTACTTTGCTGTCATATTCATTGGTGTACCACAACGTTTTCTTTTTTGCATCGTCCAAATATTTGATTTGCGATGGAAGCGAGATGTACCTGAAGGTAGACTGTGAGGGTAGTAATGTGATGGTAGATCCTGGATGAATAATATACCTGACATCGATACAGGGGAATAAAACCCGAACCGTGTCTGAGACAATCCTAACAATACCTACCCCAGCATGAATACCCCAAGCGCATGCACCCATGGGAGGGGTGTACATGATGACTGTAGCGTGTACTGTATCTTTAGTTTCGAAGTAAGTCCACTGGCAAGCCATGAGGTTGTTGTAGATTTTTTTACAATCATTAGTTTTAATTTGAGAGTAGCCACACAACACACCCG
Organism: Flavipsychrobacter stenotrophus; assembly: GCA_945902755.1. GTDB lineage: Bacteria > Bacteroidota > Bacteroidia > Chitinophagales > Chitinophagaceae > Nemorincola > Nemorincola stenotropha_A. Next base: position 380 of record CAMDNC010000118.1, on the reverse strand, counting down.
ATATCAAGGAGAAGAGAAGGTATATTTTTTTCATTTTAGGTGAAATGGGGTCAGAGTCTTCAGTAAATTATGCGGTCTTGGTTAGCTATTTTATCTAGTAAAAAATAGAGATTGGCGCAATCTATAGTCTTCAAATTATTTTTGCTACGACTTGTATGGGTGTAGTGGAAAATACGAATCGAGTACGCCTTTGTTGATAAGTGTACTCGAAAATAGGGATTAAACTCGGGCTACTACCACGAACGACCAGCACGGCGATATTTGTGCTTGTCGGGGCGGCGGTTGTCTGTTTTAAAGATTTTGGTGCAGGAGGCAAGGTGACCAACTATGAGGAGTAGTGTGGCTATTTGTAATATCTTGATTCTGGTTTTCATTTTCAT
>CAMDNC010000117.1 GCA_945902755.1 Flavipsychrobacter stenotrophus | reverse complement strand
TTCTTATTTTGTCGTCCGGCGGTATCTGTATCATGTTTTGTATAGCTCTTCCTTTACCGTTCTTGTCGGCCTCAGGTATTTCATACACCTTCAGCCAGAAACAACGACCCTTTTCGGTAAAAAACATAAGGGTATGATGGGTAGATGCTATAAAAAGATGCTCTATGTAATCTTCCACTCTCGTGCGGCCACCCATTGCCCCCCTGCCACCACGGCGCTGTGAGCGATACTCTGCCACAGATGTGCGCTTGATATAGCCCAGATGCGACACAGTTATCACCACATCTTCTTTCTCTATCAGATCCTCTATGCGCATTTCATCTGCCATGTAGTGAATCTCGCTTTTACGTTCATCACCAAACTTCTTCTGCACATCTGCCAGCTCATCTTTTATGATCTGGAAACGCAGTGCTTCATCGCCGAGTATCGACTCCAGGTGGGCTATGAGTTTCATCAGTTCAGCATGTTCTTCGCGTATCTTATCACGCTCCATGCCAGTAAGACGTTGCAACCTGAGTTCCAATACGGCCTTAGCCTGAATCTCGGTCATTCCAAACGAATTGATTAGACCGTCTTTTGCTATTTCCGGATTTGCTGAATTGCGAATCAACCTAATTACCTCATCCAGGTGATCTAGTGCTATTAGGTATCCTTCCAGTATATGCGCACGCTTTTTGGCCTCTTTTAGTTCGTACTTCGTACGACGCACTACTACTTCGTGGCGAAAGTTGATAAACTCACTTATGAGGTCTTTTAAGTTCAGCGTACGTGGTCTACCATTCACTAGTGCCACATTATTGATACCGTATGATGTTTGTAGCTCACTGTATTTATACAGCTGATTGATGATAACCTGCGCCACTGCATCTCTCCGCAACTCCACCACTATACGCGTACCTTCTTTATTAGATTCGTTGGCTACGTGCGTTATGCCGTCTATTATTTTATTATTTACCAGCGAGCCTATTTTTTCAGCCAGTGCATCTCTGCTCACCTGGTAAGGCACCTCAGTTATTATTATTTGCTCTTTACCGCTTTTAGTATTTTCTATAGTCACCTTGCCACGCAGCACCACCCTGCCCCTGCCGGTGTGCATACCTTGCTTTATACCCTCTATACCATATATGATACCACCTGTTGGAAAATCAGGGGCTTTCACATATTTCATCAGTTCATCTATGGTTATTTCTCTATTGTCAATGTATGCTAGGCAGCCGTCTATTACTTCAGTCAGGTTGTGCGGCATCATGTTGGTAGCCATACCCACCGCTATACCCGACGAGCCATTCACCAACAACGAAGGTATACGGGTAGGCAGTACAGTAGGCTCTTGCAGCGAGTCGTCAAAGTTCAGCGCAAAGTCTACTGTTTCTTTGTCAATGTCCTCCATCATTGCCTCGCCTAAGCGTAGCATACGAGCCTCTGTATAACGCATCGCAGCTGGGTTATCACCATCCTGACTACCATAGTTACCTTGACCATCCACCATCATGTAGCGCATGCTCCATGGTTGCGCCATACGCACCATAGCATCATACACAGCAGTGTCGCCATGGGGGTGATACTTACCCAGTACCTCACCCACTATACGAGCACATTTTTTGTAAGGTTTATTAAACGTATTGCCCAGCTCATGCATTGCAAACAATACACGCCTGTGTACTGGTTTCAATCCATCGCGCACATCGGGCAGGGCACGCCCCACTATCACCGACATAGAGTAGTCTATGTAGGCAGTTTTCATTTGCTCCTCTATGTTTATTGGTATTATTTTATTCGTTTCCTCTGGCATGCCCTGAGGTAAAAGATCCTCGTTGTTTTGATCCATAAATGATTTTAAAATAATTATCGCAAATATAATCTATTAAGATGGCATTAGCTATAGGCTATTGTGCGATAAGAACGTTAAATTGCGAAGTGTGGGTACTATGTGGATAGGGATACAGAAACACCATAAAAAACGAGTTTACTGGCTTAAAAATGCCAAATCACATAATAAACCATCTACAAATAAGTCAGACCAACTAATATTCACTAAAACGGGCTTGTACATTTAGAAAAAAGGATATCGAGACGATGATTGAATGTTACTGCTAATGGCTATTGCAATAGAATAACAATACGCTGGTTAATATTACAATAATATTATCAACAGGCAGAACTTATTACTACATCAAAAATTATAACTTTGCCGCCATTAAAAAACACTCAAGGGAATGCACAACCTACAAATGGTGGACCTGAAACGCCAATACCTGAAAATAAAGCCCGAAATAGATGCCGCTATCCATCAAGTGATAGACAGCACCATGTTTATTGGTGGAAGCGATGTAACACACTTGGCAACAGAGCTAGCTGCATACGTAGGCGTGCAACATGTGATACCCTGCGCTAATGGTACAGACGCACTGCAAATCGCACTGATGGCACTTGGACTCAAGCCAGGCGACGAAGTAATCACACCTTCATTTACCTACATTGCTACAGTAGAAGTAGTAGCACTGCTGGGGCTTACACCTGTTTTTGTAGACGTACACCCAGACACGTTTACGATGAACGTGGAGAGCGTACGCGCAGCCATTACCCCCAGCACAAAGGCTATTATACCTGTACACTTGTATGGTCAGTGTGCAGACATGGAGCCTCTTATGGCTCTGGCGGAGGCGCACAATATACCGCTGATAGAAGATAATGCACAGGCTATAGGCGGAAACTATACCTTCTCAGATGGCAAAACTGCCAAAACTGGATCAATGGGAACCATAAGCTGCACCTCATTTTTTCCGTCTAAAAACCTAGGCTGTTATGGCGACGGTGGTGCCATATTCACTAATGACAGTGTGCTGGCAGAGAAGCTGAAAATGATAGCTAATCATGGACAGAAAGTAAGATACTACCACGAAATGGTAGGCTGCAACAGCCGACTAGATACTATACAGGCAGCAATACTACGCATCAAACTTCGTCATCTAGACAGCTATTGCGACGCACGCAGAGCAGCAGCAGATTATTACGACCAAGCATTTGCTAACAACCCCAAAATAACTACTCCGTTCAGGGCTCCAAATGCTGTTCACGTTTTTCATCAGTACACCTTGAAAGTAAACGGTGTTGACCGCAACGATCTACAAAAACAACTGGCAACACGCAGTATACCCTCAATGATATACTACCCTGTACCTTGCCACAAACAACAAATGTTGGAGGCATTTGGCACAGCCGATAATGACCTACCGGTAACAAACATGCTGCAAGACTGTGTAATATCGCTGCCCATACACACCGAACTGACAGAAGAAGAACTGTCTTACATTACTAAAAACGTACTAGAACTAATCGGTTAAACACGCACAATTATGAACATTATAAAAACCCCTATCGAGGGATTGCTGGTATTGGAACCTAAAGTACATGGTGACGAGCGCGGATACTTCTTCGAAAGTTACAATATGCGTCTGCTGGAATCGCTTACTGGCTACAATACCCCTTTTGTACAAGACAACCAGGCCCGCTCAGTAAAAAATGTACTCCGTGGACTACATTACCAAAATCATCCAGTGCCCCAAGCAAAACTGATCAGAGTACTGGAAGGCAGCATATGGGATGTGGTTGTAGATATTCGTAAAAACAGCAAAACTTATGGCCAGTGGTATGGTGTCGAGCTTTCAGCAGAAAATAAACGTCAATTTTTAATTCCACATGGTTTTGCTCATGGCTATGCTGTACTTACAGACTCTTCGGAAGTATTTTACAAATGCGATAACTTCTACGACAAGCCATCAGAAGGTGGTGTTTTCTACAACGACCCAGCCTTGGGAATCGACTGGAAAATAGACCTCACTAAAGCTATAATTTCTGAAAAAGACATGAATCAGCCATTGCTTGTTGATGCCAATAACAGCTATCGGTAAGTGTTACGCATACCTAATTACCTAAATCAAATCAAGAGCCACAACCGCACCCCATAGCTTTTGTGGCTCTTAACTTTCCATAAATTCATCCTGCATGAATGCGAGTACCAACTCTAAAAAACACTCGCAAATCCAATAATCAGCTACTTACGTACTTTTTATTATTACAGTGTTATCAACCACACAAAAGTTATTAACTATCGTGGAAAAGTAGGCGATGCGTGTATTCATCATATCCCTAATTTCATACTCAGTTAGTATTTATTCATCAACGATATTGATTGTTCGATATCAAACTATCATTGCTCTGAATGTTTAAAAATCAGTTAGGTTTTTATTCACTAAGACTAGCAACAAGCTCGAAGTTCTTTCACATTAACAGCATACCGCTACTCTCATAAAGAGTAGTTTATTGAAAACAAACTGGTACAGTATTTGCATTTTACTATTTGTTCACCCCAAACCTAACTACATTGACAGAAGCAATTATCAATCTCGAAACAGTTAATCCGATAGAATTCTTCGGGATTAACAACAGTAAATTCGAAATACTGAAACGCAAATTCCCTCTGCTGAAGCTGCTTTCGAGGGGTACACAAATAAAAATGACCGGCCAACCTGAAGAGGTAGCAGCAGCTCAAGTGAAAATAGGTCAGGTGATACAATACCTGGAACGAAATGGACATTTGTCAGAAAACTATTTCTCTAAAATACTGGGCGAAGAAGAACAGGGCGATGGCGCGGCAGAAGAACCGATAGCCAATGACATATTGGTGTTTGGGCCAAACGGCAAGGTGGTGCGAGCAAAAACCAAAAACCAACAGTTAATGGCGCAGGTCTCTGAGAAAAATGATATCATTTTTGCAATAGGACCCGCTGGTACTGGTAAAACATACACGGCTGTAGCACTAGCAGTAAGGGCGCTAAAAAACAAGGCTGTAAGAAAAATAATACTTACCCGCCCAGCGGTGGAGGCCGGTGAAAGTTTGGGGTTCTTACCAGGCGACCTGAAAGAGAAAATAGACCCCTATTTGCGCCCGTTATACGACGCACTTGACGATATGCTGCCAAGCGATAAGCTAAACTACTACATGGCTAACCGCATCATAGAGATAGCACCTCTCGCATACATGCGTGGTCGCACACTGGACAATGCATTCATAATACTAGATGAGGCACAAAACTCTACTGACCTACAGCTAAAGATGTTCCTAACGCGTATTGGCGCTTCTGCAAAAGCTATTATAACCGGCGACCTTACACAGATAGACTTGCCCAAAAACCAAAAATCAGGCCTACTGAAAGCAACCAAAATATTGCAAAACATAGATGGCATTGCTCATGTGCAACTTGATGAGGCAGATGTAGTGCGCCACCGATTGGTAAAAATGATCATTCGTGCATACGACAAAGAGCAGGTAAGAGAAGAAGAACTGGAGGAAAAAAGAAATAATAGATTGTAAAAAATGAAACCTACCAACCGGGGCTAATCTTCTGAAAGATTAGCCCCGGTTTTTATTTTAAAATGCCCTTTGTTAAATATGCAAGTAACAGGATAACTTGCTGGAAATGAGTGGATAGAACACACATAAAAATTGTATGGGTCACCCAAATGTTGAGACAATACTAACAATCCTAGATTGTAGGTATTTGTTAATACCATGCCCTACACTTACAATAGCCGGTTGTATGGCTAAAGTGTTTCAGGATAATTACTTAAATTCACCAAAAATAACAGACAATTATGCGTTTTCTGCTATACATTCTCTTACTTACTTGCACCATACCTGCCACCGCACAACTGGCTTCCTATGTCGATAATCAGAATCAAGTAATGGTATGGGATAGGGGTATGATAAGAAAAATAGATTTTCTACCTCCTACCGACATGAAAATCGGCCGCACAGCTATACCCTATCTCGATAACTCACGGTCATTTAAGATATACCATAATAGCAGGGTTACTCCCGTAAATATAGGCTTCACTAATGCCTATTTTGCTACCGACAATCTCGTAGCATTTCTGAATCAGAAATCGCTGAATGTGTTTGAAAATGGCGTTATAAAAAACCTAACTGGCGTCTGCGATCAGTACTTTGTTGCAGATAGTGTCATCTTGTTTCTGGATAGCTATAAAGGTGCTTATAAGGCCTACTACAAAGGTCAGGTGTATGACATAGAAAACTACTTCGCCGACAGCACACTTTCAGCCATTAAAGTTACTGACAATATTATTGCTTACAACAACTTTGCTAGCCAGTTTAGGATATTCTACAGAGGCCAATTGCTGGCACAAGAAGACTACCCCGTAAGCGGCTTTGAGGTGGGGCGCAATACAGTTGCCTATGTCGACATAGATCGCAAATTCAAGGTTTTTCATAATGGCAAAACCTTCATAATTGATGATTTTCCTCCTAAGTCATACAAGGCAGGAGACAATGTAGTAGCTTATGTTACAGCCGATGGCTATTTCAAAATATTCTATGGCGACAGCACACGTTCTGTAGGTTTTATGAGTGGCAACTATCAGGTTGTAGACAATATAGTGGCATTCAAAGACCAAAGCAATATGCTGAAAGTTTTTTATAAAGGCGATGTTTCTACCCTCGACAACTACTACCCCACCAATATGGTGATACAATACAACTCGCTGGCATATGTAAACTTTGGCAACACACTACGCCTGTTCTCTGAAGGAGAGGTTTATGACGTAACCAATGCAGATCTTACTAACTGGCAACTGAACTATGATGTGCTGCAATACCAAATGGGGCAAAACATGTTCAAAGTATTTTACAAAGGTACAGAGTACTAATAAAGCATACTTATCTTGAACACAGAGGGCTGTCTTGCTGAAAAAGCGAAAGACAGCCCTCTGATTTTAGTAGCAGGCACCAACTATTTCATAGCAGCCAATACTATATCCCAAGCTTCTTTTTCTTTGGTATCTGCAGCCGCATTCATTTCTTCTGCACGCTGCAATAGCGGTTGCACTTCAGGGTGTTCTTTGAGGTCCCGAGCATTGATCATAACATTAAGGTAGCACCCTTTTACAGCCGCTCTGGCACACAAAGCACCTACACCAGCATCGCTCACACTATTGGGGTTGCCCTTAGCAGCCATTTGTATAGCCAAATCAAACGACTGGAAGGCCAACTCCATCGTGCGGAACGGTATTTTAATGGCATAGATAGTAGCCTCTTGTATGGCTGCTTTCCTCGCTGCTTTTTCTTCGTCATTAGACTTCGGCATACCAAAGGCATTCAGTATTTTGTTAAATGCATTAGTATCTTCATCTACCAGATACAACAACTCTTTGATTAAAGCCTGCCCTGCAGCTGCATGATTGCTGAACTCCTCCCACCGGCTGTCCCAGCCTTTTTTGTGCGACGATAGATTGGCTACCATAGTGCCCAATGCTGCACCCAACACACCACAATAAGCCGATACCGAACCACCACCTGGTGCCGGAGATTCACTCGCTGTTTCTTCTGCAAATTTTGTGATGGTCATGTCTACCAGCTTCTTAGCCGATGTATCCTGCAATCTGTATTCTATTATTTTCTTTTGTGGGTCAAAAGAACCCAACTCATCTAGCCCCAGCGACTTAACCGCTATACGCACCAACTCTGCCTCGCTCACACCTATGCTGCGCTGCTGTTTTAGCAAGAAGTACTTGCCTGCTTCTATCATGGCTTGCAGCGGCACCAGCCCCACCAGCTCACTACCAGTTACCCTCATGCCGCGCGCAGCAGCACGCTCACAGGCAGTATCAAACACCACATGTAGCGGAGTAGTATTCATATTAGTGAGGTTGATAGATATCTGAGCTATACCATACTCTTCTATATACCAGCCTATGGCTTTTACATTCTTCAGCAAGCCTGGCACCCATACTGGCTCGCCCGACTCATCTTTTATTGCTTTGCCTTTTTCGTCGGTCTTTTGTCTGCCTTTCTCTCTTATATCAAAAGCCACTGCATTCGCACGACGAGTAGAAGTAGTATTGAGGTTAACATTGTAGGCTATCAGGAAATCTCTGGCACCTATTACAGTAGCACCGCTCTGCGCATTAAAGGTAGCTGTGCCATAGTCTGGCTTCCATTCAGGCTTCAGAATTTTAGTCGCCAACCCTTCATATTCTCCGCTTCTGATATCAGCCAAATTACGACGATAATCAGCTGATGCGGCATATTCGTAAAGGTACACGGGTATGCCAGCTTCTTCGCCCACACGCTTACCCAGCATTTGAGCAAAAGCCACTGTTTCCTCCATCGTAATACCAGAGATAGGTATCAGCGGACAAACATCGGTAGCGCCCATGCGGGGGTGCTCGCCAGTGTGGGCGCGCATATCTATGAGCTCACCAGCCATACTGATGGCACGAAAAGCTGCTTCTACTACAGCATGAGGATTACCTACAAATGTCACTACTGTTCTATTGGTAGCCTTGCCAGGGTCTACATCTAGTAGGCGCACGCCTTCTACCTTTTCTATTTCATCCGTTATCTGCCTGATGATGTTCATATCGCACCCTTCGCTAAAGTTGGGTACGCACTCTATTATAGAATTCGAAAAATCTCTCATTTAGTTTTTGTTTGTGTAGCTGCAAAAATAGTGTAAGTGATAGTTTGTGTGGTTCGGAATTTTAGATTTTCCAGTAGTACCGCTGTTTTACCAGTTGTTTAAAGTCTTCAGACGTCTCATTGGTTAATTTTCAAAGGTAGATGCAGCACTAAGCAGCACACTACAAGAAAAAAATAATAGTATATAATTTGAACGCTAGTAGCGAAAGTTACACCAACGCAACAGAAACTTGCAGCCCTGAAAACGCTACTTCATGATCTAAAAGCGTAAACAGAAAATATTAAAATGCTTCAATTGTGTTTATCAAGCATTTATATTTGCGCCTGTATAGGTAGATAATACTAACATCTTGATGTGAGAATGAAAAATTAGCAATAAAAAATGGAGCATCAACAGAGTGATTTTTTTGCTGGACGGACATTGGCCATTGCCACTATGCATGGCAAAGAAGCTATCATAGGACCTATATTGCAGTCCGGATTGGGAATAAACTACATTGTACCTAGCAACCTCAATACAGATGATTTTGGTACTTTTTCTGGTGAAATAGAAAGGAGTAACGACCCATTGGCTACTGCCAGACTCAAATGCAAGGCTGCCGCCGATGTTACCGGATGCGATATGGCTATAGCTAGTGAGGGGTCTTTTGGTCCACACCCATCTATGGTATTTGTGCCGTGCGACGATGAGATCTTGGTGTTTACAGATTTCAAGAACAATTTAGAGATCAAGGTTAGAAAAATAAGCACCGAAACAAACTTTGGCGGCGACCTCTTTCACGACTGGTCTAGTGCCAAAACGTTTGCTGAAGCTTCATTATTCCCATCACACAGCCTTATAATAAGAAAGAACAAGGACAACAGTGAAGACACCATAAAAGGCATAGCATCGTGGGAGGATCTAAAAAGCCACTTCGAAGGACATATAACCAAACACGGATCCGCATTCTTAGAAACAGATATGCGTGCCATGTGCAACCCCACCCGGCGCAAAGTGATAGAAGAAGCAACCCATAAACTATTACAAACCATAAAAAGCACCTGCCCCGATTGCTCCAAACCCGGATACGATATCAAACTAGCACGCCCCGGACTGCCCTGTAGTGAATGTGGTGCTCCTACAGCCAGTACCTATTCGTTGTTGTATGAGTGCATGCACTGCGCCCATAGGTCTGAGGTGAAATATCCGCATGGCAAAAACACCGAGGACCCCATGTACTGCAACTATTGCAATCCTTAATTGGAGATAGTGTGCAGTGCCGGTTATAGACTGCCATAATGCAGAATAAAAATGAGTCCTTGCAATTGCTTTGCGAAGCACCTGATCTTTGATTGAAGGTGACAAATAGATGTCTACTTGAAACTTGATTTTTTGTACGATGCATCGATTGGCTAACGCTCAAGAATGGACTACCTCTCACCAATATTACACATAAAAATTATGCCATTTTGGTCAAATCACTCTTCATGCTCGCTAACTTTTCTTATTTTCGCTATATATAACCTAATGTGAACGCTATGAAAAAGCAACTATTTTATGCACTGATACTTACTGCAGCTATAACCAGCTGCGACAATACTAAGACTACAACCAAAGAAGCGCCAATAGCAAAAGTTGCACAAGACACACCAGAAAAAAAACCAGAACTGCCAACACCAGCAGAACGACCAGACATTAAAAAAGAAATGATGGTGCTACAGAAAAGGCTAAATAGATTTGAAGTGGCTTCGCAGCACCTTATGGCTTCAGCAAAGGAAAAGTCGATAGTAAAGGGAGCTATGGGGTGTCGTGTTCTAGTAGTACCTAAGGATATGGTAACCCCTGATGGACAGCCTGTGACAGGGGAAATAGATGTGGAGCTTAAAGAATTGCCGGGCGTAGAGCAAATGGTAAGACAAGGAGTACAGACAGTATCTGATGGCAAATTACTGGTTTCGGGTGGAAGTTATTATGTAAACATGACCAGTAAAGGACAACAACTGAAACTGAAACTTGGTAAAACATTAAAAGTAATACTACCCAAATATACTAACGAACAAATGAATGTGTATTATGGGGCTAAGGATAGTAGTGGTGTGATGAACTGGACCGAAACTTCGCAAAAGTTTGAAAAATTTGATACGGACAGCTCAGACTTCCTTTTTGCGAACGTTAATAAAATTTCGGCTTTTGAGTTTTGTTTTATGAGCGGAGGGAAAAATACTGACAGCTCATATATGCAGGTAGTCAATCAACTAAAGAAAATAAAAGAATTAGCTTATTTGTTTGGTGAAAACCTGACACCTAAAGATACTGCAGTTTCAAGAGCAAAAAAGGCGATGAAAAGATACGAGTCATTGGCTGGAAGTATATATAAAGAGGTCGCTATTCAAAATTTTGGTTGGATAAATTGTGATAGGTTCTTAAATGAAACTAATGTAACCAATCTTGCTTGCGGTTTTGAGCCAAGTGATAGCATTTCTTACGCCAAGGTATATCTGGTATTTAAGTCAATAAACTCGGCAATAGAAGAACGATATGCGTATGATATGGGTTCTACGTTTAACAATGTTCCAGTAGGAATGCAAGGAACCGTGATAGCTATGGCAATGAAAAAGGGACAATTGTACAGCTCTCGTAAAGAAATAACAATAAACAAGGGTCAGAAAGTGACACTGACCATGAAGAAATCGAAAGATGAAGATATTGCCGCACTCATGAAGTTTTAAAATTGAGTATAGAATTGTATTTGTGTTTCCACCTGTGCTAGTTTGTAGCCCAGCCCCTGTGTGCTACTGAACTCGTGCCTGTAATCCCCACTGGCGCGAGTTTGTAGCCTAGCTTTGTGAGTTAGCGAACTCGTGCCACACTTAAGGTAGCCAGTTTGCAACTGGCGAATTTGTATATAAATTTGAGGATGTCTTCC
>CAMDNC010000116.1 GCA_945902755.1 Flavipsychrobacter stenotrophus | reverse complement strand
ACTGCTACACCAACAGTTACGAGTGTATATTCACTGACAGTAACCGATGGTTCAACACAGCCGGGATGTTCACCAGCAACGGTGTATACAACCTCAGTAACAGTAAATGCTACTCCAACCGCAGCACCTACGAACAGTGGTCCAATTTGTAACGGTGGTACGGTGACATTAACTGCTAACCCTGGAGGTAGCACAGCTACGTACGCATGGAGTGGTCCATCCTTATCATCCACAACAGTAGCGAACCCAACTGCTACCCCAAGTGTAACATCAGTATACTCACTGACAGTTACCAACGGTACGAGCGATGCAGGATGTACCCCAACAACGGTATATACCACATCAGTAACTGTTCGTCCAACCCCAACCGCAGCCCCCACCAACAATGGTTACATCTGCGTAGGTGGTACAGTAGCCCTGACAGCCAACCCAGCTAATGGAGCTAACACCTATACCTGGAGTGGTTCATCATTATCCGCTACCAACACAGAGAATCCAACTGCTACACCAACCGTTACGAGTGTGTACTCACTGACAGTAACCGAGGGTTCACCACAGCCGGGATGTTCACCAGCTACAGTATATACTACCTCAGTAACGGTTAACACTACTCCAACAGCAGCACCTACCAACAGTGGTCCAATCTGTAACGGTGGTACGGTGACACTTACTGCCAACCCTGGAGGTAGCACAGCTACGTACGCATGGAGTGGTCCATCCTTATCATCCACAACAGTAGCCAACCCAACCGCTACCCCAAGTGTAACATCCGTATACTCACTGACCGTTACCAATGGTACAGCAGATGCAGGATGTACCCCAACAACGGTATATACTACTATGGTAACAGTTAATCCATTACCGATAGTGCCATCAATTACAGGAACATTCACGGTGTGTGAAGGTGCTACTACAACGTTGTCTAATACGACCAGTGGTGGTGTTTGGAGCAGTAGTGTGACCTCAGTGGCTACAATAGGTACAGCTGGTATTGTTACAGGACTTAGTGTCGGCAATACTGATGTATCGTATAGTGTAACGAATGGATTTGGATGTAATACAACAGTATCTTCAACAGTAACAGTAAATCCCGTTCCTGTTGTATCATCGATTACAGGCACTACTACTATTTGTGAGACTGCCTCTACTAATTTATCTAACAGCACAACTGGAGGCGTATGGTCAAGTGGCAATACTGCAGTAGCAACTGTAGGTGCGTTTGGTCTTGTGACTGGTATCAGCGCTGGTACAGCTTCAATCAGCTATACAGTTTCCAATGGATTTGGATGTAGCACCTCAGTTACATCTGTCGTTACGGTTAACCCTTTACCTACCGTAGTATCGATAACAGGTCCTACGAATGTTTGTGTTGGGAATACCATAACATACAGTACTGTGACTACAGGTGGTACTTGGAGTAGCAGTAATGTAGCCGTTGCAATGATTGGTACAGGTGGTGTAGTTTCAGGTATATCATCAGGAACTGCAAATATCACTTATAGTGTTACAAATGGTTTTGGTTGCACAACGATATCTGTCGCTACCATTACAGTTAATCCATTACCGATAGTACCGTCAATTACAGGAACATTCACGGTGTGTGAAGGTGCTACTACAACGTTGTCTAATACGACCAGTGGTGGTGTTTGGAGCATTGGAAGTACCTCTATTGCTATGATCGGAACATCTGGTATAGTAACTGGTGTTAGCGCTGGTACTACAAATGTTACCTACAGTGTTACATCTTCATTTGGTTGCAATACACAGGTATTTGCAGTAGTTACTGTTAATCCAATACCTAGCATATCAGCCATAATGGGTACAGCATCTATGTGTCGTTTTGATTCAGTTACGCTTTCTAATGCAACAACCGGAGGTGTTTGGTCTTCGTTGAACAGTGCTATAGCAAGTGTTAGTGCTACAGGAGTTGTAACGGGCGTATCAGCAGGTACTACAGTAATCAGTTACAGTGTTACAAATGGCTTTGGCTGCACCTCTAATGTTGTTCGCACTGTTACAGTGAATGCCGTTCCTACAGTAGCATCCATTACAGGAACTCCTACTTTGTGTGAAGGAGCTACAAGAGTACTTTCTTCTTCAACTTCAGGTGGTACGTGGGCAAGCAGCAACACAACAGTTGCTACGATAGGAACAAGTGGAATAGTTTCAGGATTAGTAGCGGGAACAACAACTATTTCATACAGTGTCACGAATAGTTTTAGCTGCTCGACAGTTGTAACCACAACTGTTACTGTTAATCCTCTTCCTATAGTTCCATCAATTACAGGCACACTATCGTTGTGTACAAACACAACTACATCACTGTCTAACACTACTTCTGGCGGTGTATGGACAAGTAGTAATCCATCTATAGCATCAATTAACACATCAGGTACTGTTACTGGTTCAACTACAGGTACTTCAACGATATCCTACACAGTAACGAATGCTTTTGGATGTGTTACCCGAGTTACAAGTGTGGTAACAGTTAATCCAATACCAGTTGTGTTTGGGATCACTGGAGCGACAGGAGTATGTGCAAATGCTTCGGTAACTTTATCAAGTCCTACAACAGGTGGAGTCTGGTCGTCATCTAATACTGCTGTAGCAACAGCTGGAACTGGTGGCGTTGTGTCAGGCGTATCAGCAGGAACAACAATTATCACCTATGCTGTTACTAATTCTTTTGGTTGTACACAACAAGTGACCAGAATATTTACAGTTAACCCAATTCCTGTAGTTAATGCGATTAGTGGTACGTTAAGTATATGTCAGGGTACTACTACTGCATTATCAAATACTACAGCGAGTGGTGTATGGAGTAGCGGAACAACGTCAGTAGCTACTGTTTCTTCATCAGGCGTTGTTACTGCACTTGCGGCTGGGACGTCAACTATTACTTACTCTGTTACCAATGGATTTGGATGTGTCAACACTGCTACTGCAGTTGTTACAGTGAATGCATTACCCGTTGTAAATCCTATTACAGGAACGTTGGCAGTGTGCAGATTTGGCAATACAACATTGTCTAGTAGCACCTCAGGTGGAGTATGGAGTAGCAGTAATACAGCAGTCGGTACGATATCGGGCTCAGGTGTATTTAGTGCACTAACAGCAGGTGTATCTACAGTTAGTTATACCTTCACAGATGGTCTAGGTTGTGTAAATAGGGCTACTGCTATTGTAACAGTAAATGCTACTCCGACAGTATCGTCGATATCAGGTTCTACTAGTATATGTATAGGTGCTACTGGTGCACTTACCAATAGTGTTTCTGGTGGTGTTTGGTCAAGTTCTAATACTGCAGTAGCTACGATCGGTACAACAGGCGTAGTAGCAACACTAGCTACTGGCACCACAACTATTTCGTATACTGTTACCAATGGATTTGGGTGTAGTACAATGGTTACTACCAATGTAACGGTCAATCCATTACCAACAGTTGCGGCTATATCTGGAACCGCAACAATATGTGCAGGCACCACTACTACATTAAGTAATTCAACTTCCGGTGGTACATGGACAAGTAGTACGTTATCTGTAGCTACTATCAATAGTTCGGGCGTAGTAACTGGCGTTTCTGCGGGAACATCACTAATTACCTATACCGTTACAAGTGGTTTTGGTTGCGTATCATCAGTAAGCACTGTTGTCACAGTAAATCCAGCCCCTGTAGTAGCTGCTATAAGTGGTACACTGGCTATATGTGAGAATGTAAGCACATTACTGATCAACGTCACACCATCGGGAACATGGTCAAGTAGTAACGATGCAGTTGCTACAATAGGTAGTGCTGGTTTAGTTACAGGTATTGTAGCGGGTAATGCAACTATGTCATACAGTGTTACGAATGGTTTTGGATGTAGTACTACATCAATAGCAGTTGTTACGGTCAATCCATTACCAGTGGTGTCTCCAATTTCGGGTGTATTTGAGGTGTGTCAATCTGCAACAACATCATTATCTACTACAACAACTGGCGGAGTATGGAGCAGTAGTAATACTTCAGTAGCAACAGTTAATGGATTAGGAGTAGTGACAGGCGTATCAGTGGGAACTGTATCGATCAGCTACACAGTAACGAATGGTTTGAGTTGTACTACGGTTGTTAGTACTTCAGTAACTGTTCATCCATTACCAGCAGTAGCACCTATCACTGGACCAACGGGGGTATGTATCAATGCATCAGTAACCTTCTCGGATACGACTGCTGACGGTGTATGGAGCAGTAACAATACTTCCATAGCAACTGTTTCAGGAACTGGAATAGTGACTGGAGTAAATGCCGGCAATACGACAATTACGTATACTGTTACCAATATCTTCGGATGTACATCCAGAGCAGTTAAATCTATAACAGTGTTCCCATTACCAGTTATTAGTTCTACTACCGGATCCTTCGTAGTGTGCGAGGGATCAACAAGAATCTTAGCAGGTAGTTTGCCAGGAGGGGTATGGTCATCAGCAACTCCTGCCAATGCTACGGTAACCGCTGGCACAGGAGTAGTGTCTGCACTAAGTGCTGGTACGGCATTGATTTCATTCCAGATTTCTGCTACTGGTTGTGTAGATACTGCTGTAGTCACTATCAATCCTACACCGGTGATATCAGGTATCAACTTTGTATGTGCAGGAAATGTGACTCAGCTCACCACTTCCATCTCAGGCGGTACATGGTCTAGTAGTAATGTTGCGAGAGCAACAGTCAATCCTACAACAGGATTTGTCAATGGAGTATCAGTAGGTACAGCAAATATTACATATACTATTCCTACTGGTTGTTTCAGTGTGGTACAGGTAACTGTGAATACCGCAGTACCGAATATTACTGGACCTTCAAGTGTTTGTTTGGGAGAGACGGCGAATCTTTCACATCCTGTTTCGGGCGGTACATGGGTAAGCAGTAATGTTTCTACGGCTACTATATCCCCTACAGGTGTTGTATCAGGATTGGTAGTAGGTACTACTACAATATCATACAGGTTGGAAGAAGGTTGTTATGCAACCCGCACTACATCGGTTACTGCGTTACCTAATGCATTAGGAGGAAATGCAAATGTATGTATAGGATCAGCGTCCTTGCTGACAAACACAGTAAGTGGCACGTGGAGCAGTAGTCATCCTTCAATAGCATCAGTAGCCGGATCTGGTTTTGTGTCTGGCGTATCGTTAGGTACCGCTGTAATTACCTTCCGTGCCAATGCAACAGGATGTCGAATTACACAACAGGTAACAGTCAATCCGTTACCTGCCCCTATTGTAGGCGCTACAGCATTTTGTCCTACCAGCACCGTTACACTTTCATCAGCTACATCAGGTGGTGTTTGGAGTAGTTTTAATTCATCAGTGGTTTCTATAGATTCCACAACTGGAGTTGCTACCGCAATGTCACCAAGTTATTCAGGTATATCAGCGACTGTTATTAGATACACATTACCTACTGGCTGTCAACGTACGGCGGTTGTTACCGTTAATCCATTGCCTGCACCTATATACGGAAGTACAGGTACGGTATGTGTGGGAGGAACTACAAGTTTATATTGTGGAACTGTTGGCGGAACATGGGCTGTATCTCATGCAAGTGTGGCAGGATTGGTGACAGGTGGAACGGTTTCTGGTATATCAGCAGGTACGTCAATAGTGAGTTACACCAATTCTTTTGGGTGTGGTACATCAACTGTAGTTACTGTACTACCAGTTCCGGGTGCAAACGTTGGCACGACTGCAATTTGTGTTGGTCAAACGACACTACTGAGCAACAGTACAGGAAGTGGTACATGGAGTACAACTAACTATGCTAAAGTGAGCGTAAACGCAACGACCGGACTAGTAACGGGAATCAATGTAGGTACAGCAGCAGTTACCTATCGTATAACACCTACATGTGCCAGTGTGAGTATCATAACGATTTTACCTGGAGTTTCTGCAATTGGAGGTCCGAACTCTTTGTGTATTGGAGCTGTTCAGCCATATACGAACGCAACCACAGGTGGCACATGGACAAGCAGTAACACATCAGTAGCCACAGTGAGCACAACAGGAGTAGTTACAGCAGTAGGTATGGGTACCACTACCTTAACTTATGCAACGAGCCTATGTAGTACAACCAAGGTAGTAACTGTCAATTGTACATCACGTCCAATAGAAGAAGTAAATGAGGTAGCAGTTATAACAATATACCCCAATCCAATTTCAGGCAATTCGTTTACTGTACAAACTAACATTTCAGGAACCCTAACGTTGATAGCAGTAGATGGTAAACTGATAGACAAATATGAATTGTCAGTAGGAAACACACCGTTGTCAATACCAGAAACGGCCTCTTCGGGTGTATACATCGCTAGGTTTGTTGATGAAAAAGGAGATGTAAAATCCTTCCGTTTGGTTCTCAACAGGTAATATACTATTTGTTAAGTTGTAATAAAACAGGGGTTTTCTCAAAATCACATTTTTGAGAAAACCCCTGTTTATAACATCGAAATTGTGTTACCCATTGAGATACACTAATGAATAGAATGTACTATATTGGAATGGAAAACCAATATGGTGTAGCAAAAACAAAATGAAAATGTTAATTTCAACATTTTTTATTAACCAATAAACCTGATGTAGATGTTGAGAGTTTTATGTGTATTTCTTATATCGTTATTGATGCACGCAGAGACGCTGCATGCACAAACGGATACTAGTATAGGGCTGGAGACGACAGGGAAATTTGGTACAGACTTTATTGCACTAGCTGCAGATATCTGTCTAGACCTACCAAGTGAACAACAAAAGGCTAATGCTATTTATAACTGGGTTACGCACAACATTGAATATGATGTTAAGGCGCTTCGTAAGTTTCCAAAGGCAGATGGAGATAAGGCATTTTTGGCATTAAAGAATCGTAAAGCGGTTTGTGATGGTTATGCAATGTTGTATACTGAATTGTGCAAAGCGGCAGGACTACAAGCTGTAAACATCGAGGGGTACGCCAAAGACTGGATATTTGACAACGGTGATGAGCTGTATATACCTAGGCATGAATGGAATGCAGTGCGGATTAATGGTAAGTGGCAACTAGTAGATGCAACTTGGGGTGCAGGAGGGTTGTATCAGAAGGAGTCATTCTTAGTGCGGCTGTATAATGTTTTGTTCAGGCATGGCCGGGTATCGGCCAAAAGTTTGCGGTTCAGGTATCAGTACAATCCAAATTACTTTATGCAGGACCCCGAAGTGTTTCGGTTGAAACATTTACCATCAGACCCACTTTGGCAACTGACAGATACTGCAATGCCAGTATCAGTGTTCGAAGCGGGAGATAGTAGTGTAAAAGTATTCAATGAGCTGTATAGCAAGCCAAAACAAAGCGACCCAAGACTCGACAAAATAGCATTGCTGGATGAAAAGCAAAAAGTATTTGAGTATGCCGACCGAGCCTATGCATTTAATAATCGTTTCCCGTTGATACTCTCTCTGAAAAATAACTATCGGGCATTGTCGCTGATAGACAGAGCAGTGTCCGATACACTAGTGTCAAGCCCTGACTTGATGTTGAAGGATGCCAAAAATGATCTCAAGAAGTCGCTTGATCATATAAAAGATCAGAAAAAGTCATTTCCAGCAGAATATAGCAAGCTAAAGCAAAAGAACCGTGCTAAGGGATTGGTGGCTAAACAGCACATAAGGCGAATAAAAACAGATGATAAACGACTTATAGCACAAACCAAGAAATATACTAAAGCAAGTGATACTAAGGGTGCAAGAGCCAAAAAAGTACAGGTGGGCATAGCCACAAGGATAAGAAAGGTAGATGCTCGTAAAATAGATGAAGTACAAACGGCTAAAGTAAAGAAAAAGAATGATGCACCCGAACTGCTTACAATATTAGACTCAGTAAAAGCTAGAGACATTAGAATATCATTAATGAAAGTGCAGATCAATGCAAAAAGCGTACAAGTGAAAAACGAAATTGTCGCTAGCTCAACGCTGCTAGATTCGCTGGTCCTATCACTTGGCAAAGAAGACTCTATGATAAGAAAAGAGGCTAACGAAAGGATAAATATGCACGATAGCTATGATGATGAGGTGAGAAAATGGAGCGGCCTACTAGTTCAACAAAAGTACTACGTGTCAGACACATTGATGAAACGATATCTTGAGGCGTTTGACACCGTTACAACGCACTTTGTGACCTTGCAGAAAGTACATTTACAAACACTAGACCAATATAAAAGTAATCTAAGAAGTCTGGAGCAGTATCGTAAATGGAATAATACAGATGAAGGAATAAAAAAACTCTATGCCGATTGTTCTGAAGAATATACAGCTGCTGCTGATAGTGCAATGAAAGATAATAACATCTACATGCAATACTTAAAAGGAAATAAAATGGTTTTTGGTGTGCTGGGTAAAGCAAATAAAAGACAGATTAGAATAGTAGAGTATATGGAGAAGGCCGAGAAAAACCGTCAAAATGTAGAAGCAGGAACGATAGTGAGGAAAAAAGCTTTCGATATGAAGGAAAATGAAATACAGCGGATGGCAGTACAAAAGGGACTCAAGCGGATGCAAAGAATAGTTGACCAAATCGACGGAGTAAGATGATTGCAATCAAGTACATAAACTGCCATTAGACTAATTGTTTTTGGTATTTCATAATATTGCTAGAGCTTGGTTTATTTTATATTAACTGTGTTCTCATGTTAGTATCATTCACCTGTTGCTTAGATTTTATTTGCTTACTTATTTCCATATGGCATTTCTTATTTAAGTGGTTTTTCGAAAAGTAGAGATTGCTTTTATATTGTCGCCAATACAAATTATTGGGTTTCTCCAATTTTTTGCTCGATCTGTATCATGTAATCACAATGACTGGAAACATTATTAATCTGATTTTGGTACTTTTGAATTCGAACTTATTGCCCTCAATGAATAATTATGCAACGAATACTAATAGTAGATGATGATGATGATATCCGTTTGCTGCTAGTCAGGTTTCTGGGTAGGCATGGATATGAAGCTACAAGTGCTGAATGCGGTGCCGCCGCCCTAGAATGGATGAGAACGAACTCACCTGATCTTGTTTTGTGCGACTTTAGGCTTGATGATATGACCGGTACACAGTTACTAGCAGGACTAAAAGAGCAGCATCCTAAGTGTGCTGTCATTATTATCACTGGCTACAGTGATGTGAAAGACGCAGTGGAAGTAATGAAGCTGGGAGCGTATGACTATGTTACAAAGCCACTCTATCCAGATGAAATATTGCTAACTATAAAACAAGCATTGATAGCAGCTGGCGAATCGGCAGCTGTTGCAGAGCAGGTCGAGAATAAAATAGTTATGCCTAAATCCGCACCACTTGCACGAGCACACGAAATTGGGGCGGAGTTTTTAGTGGGTAATAGCCCAAAGTACACTACTGTGATCGAGCAGGTTCAGTTGGTAGCACCTACCAACTTTAGCGTAATAATTTATGGTGAAAGTGGAAGTGGCAAAGAAGTTATAGCCAAACAAATACACCTAAACAGTGCCCGAGCAGATAAGCCTTTTATCGCTATAGATTGTGGTGCACTTTCAAAGGAGCTGTCGGGAAGTGAGTTGTTTGGTCATGAGCGTGGGGCATTCACAGGTGCTGTCGGGCAAAAGACTGGCAGTCTGGAGCTTGCAAACGGTGGTACTGTGTTTTTAGACGAAATTGGGAATTTGCCCTACGATATTCAAGTGTCGCTATTGCGGGTTGTACAAGAGCGCAAGATTAAGAGGGTAGGAGGCACTAAAGACATAGAGATAGATGTGCGCATAATAATAGCAAGCAACGAAAGACTATGGGCACTGGCCAAGGCAGGTAAGTTCAGAGAAGATTTATATCATCGTTTTAATGAATTTAGTATCGAAGTTCCTGCTTTACGAGAGCGCAAAGAAGATATTGTTCAGTTTGCAAGGTATTTTTTGCAACGTACTAATTCAGAGTTAGGTAAGAACGTAGACGGTTTTGCTGAAGATGTAGAACAAGCACTAGAAAATTATCCTTGGTATGGCAATCTTCGTGAACTGAAAAATGTAATCAAAAGAGCTACTTTACTCACGCCGGGTACTATGGTAGAGTTAAGATCATTGCCGTTTGAAATAACAAATTTTCAGAGTTTGCGATTTGATACAGGGGAAGACACCGCAAGCAGTGAAACCGGAAAAGATATTTCCTTGCCACAAGTTCCCTACTATAATAGGCTCAAAGTAGCAAACAGAGATGCAGAATACGAAGTCATATTAGACGCATTAAAGCAAAGTGGCTACAACAAAAGCAAAGCTGCAAAGCTTCTGGATATCGACCGCAAGACATTGTACAATAAGATGAAGCAATACAAAGATTTAAACCTGTAATTATAAATTGAGATGAGCGATAGGGTGGCACACGTTGCAAACGAGAATGATAACGAAGTTTATGGTGCTATGCCACCCTCTTTTTATGAGCAAATTGCAATGGGTGGTCCGTGTCTGTCAGTGGTGGTAGAGGGTAAATATAATAAAATTGTATTTTCTAACACTTTGTTTCGGCAATATACTGGTTATTCTGAAGAAGAACTCAAAGGAATGTTATTCTCAGATCTACTAGATCCTTATGAATTAGAGCGATTGCAGCATCAGTTGTCAGATGTGCAGGATAACGCATCAACCTGTTATTCGTTCGTCATATATAGGTTGATTAATAAAGAGGGCCATCAGCAACCATTTTATTTGTTTGCATCGCCTTTGACTAGTGGTACAGATTTCAATAAAGAAATGTTCAGGTTATTTTTGTTACCAGATAATTTTAAATGGGGGATGCCATTTTCATCACACGAAACCAAAGAGTTGTTTCTGGAACATTTGGATTCAGAGGCATTTGGTACGTTTGAATGGATAATTGATGTTGATAAGGTATTTTGGTCAGAAGGGGTATATAGGATATATGAAGTAGACATATCAAAAAAAGAGATAACGCAATTGTTTGCACGCGAATTTATGCATCCTGATGATGTGTTGAAGTTTAAAGATATAACGAAAGATGCGATAGAGCAATCGAAAGATTTAAATATTGAATATCGGATAATTACTGCCAGAGGAAATACTAAAATAATACACAGCATAGCACGGTCCATAAAGGATAAGAATGGTGTACCCATTAAGTTTGTAGGTAGTATAAAAGATGTGACACGTCAGCGACATATAGAGAATAGTCTCACCAATATGGTGGAGGAGCTGAAAAGATCAAATAGAGAGTTAGAGGAATTTGCCTATGCAGCTAGCCATGATATGCAAGAACCACTTAGAAAAATTACCACTTTTAGTGATAGGTTATCTGAAAAATATGGAAATCAGCTAGAGGAAGAAGGCGCAATGTACCTGAGCAGAATGGTGGCTTCTGCCGAAAATATGCGACTACTTATTAATGGATT
>CAMDNC010000115.1 GCA_945902755.1 Flavipsychrobacter stenotrophus | reverse complement strand
GGTATTGCCGGTGGTGTTCACCTCTTCCCATTCCGAACAGAGAAGTTAAGCCCACCATGGCCGATGGTACTGCACCACAATGCGGGAGAGTAGGTAGCTGCCATATTCATTTAAAATGCCTCGACATCTGTCGGGGCATTTTTGCGTTTGGAGGAAGAGATAGTCTTTGTTGTTGAAATTATTGGGGATCAAGTTGAATAGTTGGGTTGCCCAATAGTAATTGGGATTGCCACTATTAGCTGCCTTACTCATATGAAATTGAATCTTGAATGTTGTATTTATTATTCCTTACTTTCAGATGTGCGATATATGGTTCTGTATTGAGATGGTAACATAGTGTAGGTTTCCTTTTTGGTCTATACGTACCCCAATTGTTGTACGTACCTTGGTATATGACAAATAAAAATGCCGCCACAATATTATTGTAGCGGCTATGTTTATAGTTTTATGTAACACTTAATTCACCGCATTCGGAAATGCTTTGCGGTAGTATTCTTCTTCTACGGGTGTAGGTTGAAAAGGTTTGTGAGAGCGAGAAAGGGTATTGCGGTGGGTAAAGAAATAGTCGGTTATGTCGCCGCCGTTGGTTTGTATAAATACTATGTCCGGTTCGGAGTATTTTGCTTTTTCGTTCCATAGGGTTACATAATCTTCGAGTGTGTAGCCTATTACCCCAGTATTCATCACCACCATATCTGGAAACATTCTCTGCAGCACACCAGTTATAGTAAATTCATTGTTGAGGAAGGGACAGAATATACCTGAGTCACCCATAAAGAGCACATGTTTCTTCTTTTTAGGAAACATTATGTCGCTATCCATACGTACACCTTGTGCATTACCTTTTACATGGTAAGGAAGGTCTTTTCCGCCATCTCTTATATCATCACTGTTGGGCTCCAGATCGCCGAAGGTTTCGGGTCTTTCGCTGTCTTTGTAGGTCACGGTGCTAGTTACGGTACTATACTTGCGTATAATCGGTGCCAGATTATCGGCAATAAATATTGCTCCATTTTTAGACCAATGACCATCTAGTGGCCATTGTGTTATTTCTTTTGGTGTTTTGCGTGCCAAAATTGGGGTCATGTCAAGTAATTCGATACCTAGTTCGTTACAAACCTGCCTTACGTACGGTATGCCGTAGCGCGTGCCTGCTACATCATTACCAGTTTCGGGGGTGAGTATCATAAACACTACTTTGGCACCAGTTACTTCCACCATTTCTTTCAATTTAGCAGCATCTTTTTTGTAGCGTTGTTTCAGCTCAGCATATATTTGGGTATTAGGTCCTTTTTCCAGTATTTTATCGTCGGGCACTTTAAAAAATTGCTTATTCAGCGCATCTATTTTTTTACGGTTATTGTCATATTCTTTTTGTGCTAGCTGTTCTTCAGCACTGGATTGCCGTGTAGGAGCTTGTTCTTTGCAGCCGGTCATAATGCTTGCCGTTATCATCATTCCGGCTAATAGTTGTATTGTTTTCATTCTGATTAAAATTTGAAATAATAGTATTCTGCTAAGTTTACCTTTTTGTGAAAGAAGTAGATGGAGAAACCCAAAACTACATATAAAATTATTTTTATTGAAATATGGATTCGGTTAATATTGCGTTTTTGGTTTTTGTCCTTTTTTGTCACTTTTGTAGGTAACCATTGCTGAATGTCCATAGCATATTTGCCCTTACGCTGTATCCATTCAATCAACAGCAGAGGCAGGCACCACTTGAGGTAGGAAACAATGTACATATCTGGTAGGGAAATTAGTGAACGAGAGAAAATTCGACCTATTATATTCATAGCCTGGGGCACTGTATTAGCCCGAAAAAAAATCCAAGAGATCAGCATGAACATAATGACTAGCATATTACTTAATAGAGCATTAAGCACACGTGGCAGTTTGCCCAATGTTTTTTGTCTAATGTCCTTTGTGAGTATCTCGTATATAATAGCAAGTCCATTAAGTACACCAAAAATTATATATTGCCAGCCTGCACCATGCCATATGCCACTGATAAGGAAGGTGACAAATATGCCTATAATAACACCCGTTTTACCCCATTTTTTCAGTTTGAACACCATTGGGTTGTATATGTAAGCATTGAGCCATGTAGTGAGCGATATGTGCCATCTGCGCCAATAGTCTGATACACTGGTGCTGAAAAGCGGCATATTGAAATTTTGCACCAAATCTATACCTAACAACTTGGCACAGCCACGAGCCATACTGGAATAGCCCGAAAAATCGGCATAGATAGAGACCCCAAACAAAGCCGCACCCACAAAAAGAGAACTGCCGCTGAGGTCTTCATTGTTTTTGGAGAAACATAAACTAACGGCAAGGGAGATATTGTCGGCGACAACCATTTTTTTAAACAATCCCCAAAGAAATTCGCCAATTCCTTCTGCAACACCATTGACAGAGATAGTAGGCTTGCGTAGAAACTGAGGTAGTAGGGTAGTAGCTGAAGGAATGGGACCTGACAGTAAATGCGGGAAGAAACTGATGTATGTGGCATATATTACATAATCTTTTTCGGCCTCAATGCTTTCGTAATATACATCGAGCAGGTATCCTAACACAGCAAAGGTGTAAAAGCTAATGCCTACTGGTACTAATATGCCCAATGATGACGCCTGCCAGCCTGATAGGCCACTGATATTGCCCAGCACAAAACTACTGTACTTGGTGTATAGTAGCCCCGCACTAAGCACCAGAGTGCCTGCCAAGAGCCACGCCCATCGTTTGAGTTCGTGCTCAGTGCGCTGTATAAGCCGCCCGAAAAGAAAGCTGATACTGATGAGTGCCATCAGGTAAAAAGGAAAGGATACATGTAGCCAGCCATAAAAAAACAGACTTGCTGCCAGCAATACTACATTGCGGGCATTGCCGTTTTTGTGCACCACCCAGTTGAGGATGAGTACTACAAGAAAAAATATTCCGAATTCCTTAGTGTTGAAAAGCATAGATGCCAGCAGTAGTTTATTTAGCTGCCAGTTTTTTCTGAATGCAAGCTACCATATCGCCAACGTTGTTGAATTTCATTATTTCCATCAGCTTGAATTTAATGCCAAATTCGCGCTCCACACTATCCATCAGCAACATATGTGTGAGCGAGTCCCAGCCGTCTATGTCGGCAGCGGTGGTTGCGTCAGTCAGTGTTACCTGATCTTTTTTCAGTATGGTACAGTATATCTTCTGTAGGTGTGCGTATATTTCGTTTGAATCCATTGTTGTGTTTAGTTGATTGTTTTTTCCATCATTATTTTACGTTCGCAAAATAACAATTTTAATATAATGGGGTTGTCAGATTTCTTTTCTTTTACCTGCACAAAGCCAGCCTTGGTATACGCACTACGTGCTGCCTCATTACAGCCCAGCAGGGTTATTTGAGCCTTGGTTATTGCAGGATGGGCTGTTTTGTGTTGTGCTATGTGTTCTTTTATCAGCAATCCTGTTAGCCCTCTGCCTCTGTATTGCGGGCTGGTGTATATACTTTCTATTTGCAGTGAGCCTGGTGTACGGTCTATATTCACCTCTTTTAGTGCTGCTATGGCAGGCATTGCAGCCAGTAGTACTGAGCGGGCGGTGTGGTACATGAGCAGATTACTTTTCAGGGTGCTGCTTGCCATATTGCCGCTTTGCTCTACCCAGGAGCAGCTAGCGGCGGCAGGAATGCCGTTAACCAATGCTATAAGAAAACCGGGAATGTACATTTCCTGTCCTTCTATTTCTTCATCCAGCATATTACTGAGCATTTCCAGAAATTCCTGCTCCGAAACACCCATTATATTGCAATAGCTTATGGTGTCATTGCCACTTTTCTCAGCCTCTGCTATGGCCAACATCACAAATTCTTTATCAGCTATGGTGGCTTGTCTTATAGTGATGCTCATATAGCAGTAGCGATTAGTTTAGCCAGTTCTTTACGGTCGGTTTTGCCGTTTATGTTTAGGGGTAGCGGTTTTACAAAGTGTATGCCTGCAGGTAACATATATGCAGGCATTAAGGATTTAAGAGTGCCAGCGATATCGGATTTG
Organism: Flavipsychrobacter stenotrophus; assembly: GCA_945902755.1. Lineage (GTDB taxonomy): Bacteria > Bacteroidota > Bacteroidia > Chitinophagales > Chitinophagaceae > Nemorincola > Nemorincola stenotropha_A. Next base: position 7,901 of record CAMDNC010000115.1, on the reverse strand, counting down.
TTGGTTGCCTCTGTTTCCAGCACCAGCTCTATCTGGTTGATGCCTTGTGGACTGGTAGCTACTATAGCTACAGCATGGCACCCAAAGGCTGTGCGAGCATGGTGTTCTATCTCGGCAAGTTCTATCCTGAATCCTTGAATTTTCACCTGATGGTCGCTGCGACCACAATAAATGTAGTTGCCATCGGAATGCAGCAATACCAGATCTCCGGTACGGTAATATCGCTCCCCATTCAAAGTGAAAAAAGCTGTTTTGTTTTTTTCATTATCTAGGTATCCCGGTGTTACTTGATTGCCAGCTAGACAAAGTTCTCCCTTTTCGCCAGTGGATACAAGGTTACCTTCATCGTCTGCCACGATAGTGTTTACACCTAGCATGGGTTTCCCTATCCACACTACACCGTTGGTAGCTCCTACTGTGCCAGTAGTGTCTATTCTGTACCAAGTGCAGAATATGGTAGCTTCGGTAGGGCCATATACATTATCTATTGTAGCATTAGGCACACATTTTTGCCATTCAGTAACCAGGTCTGCAGATAAAGCTTCCCCGCAAAACAACGAGTAACGTAGTTGGGGTAGGTGAATTTCGCTAAAGTATTGCCTGAGAAAAGATAATATAGAAGGCACCATCAGCGCAAAGGTAATATTGTGTTCCTCTAGTACACTGTATACATTGGTAAATTTCATGCCCTTGTCGGGCAGGGTGTATACACATGCACCTGCGCACAGAGGCATGAGGTAGCTCACAACTGAGAGATCGAATGTGAGGTCAAACATTTGCAAACATCTGTCTTGCGGGGTAAGTTGATACCCTATCGCGTAAAAACCAGTAGCAAAACTATCTATGTTGTCATAAGTAATGGGTGTACCCTTGGGTATGCCAGTGCTGCCAGATGTAAAAAGGATGTAGGCAAAGGCGTTGCTGAAATCACCATCTGACAAAACGGGGGTGCTGCTGACAGATGGCAAAAATGACATGTCTACACATGCAATGTGAGCTAACTGAGGAGTAGCCGAAGCAGCAAGCACAACTTCTAAACTGGCTTGAGATACGATTTGTTGTATACGCTCTCCCGGATGCCCAGGGTGAAGCGGTACATATGTTTTGCCAAGCAGCAGTATGGCTATAATGGCTGCATAGGTGTCTACAGTATCGCTTAGAACTATTCCTATTCTATCGAGTGAACCAGATTGTTGAATTAGTGTTTGCTGTACGACCGCTACACGTTCAGCTAACTGTTTATAAGTACAATAGCAGCCATTTATGCACAATGCATTGTGGCTGCTATTGTTATTTATAGAATTGTATAATCTAGATCTGAAAGACACTTTGTAGAGCCTATCATTGCTATTGGCAAAAGTAGGTCTGCAAATGTACTTATTAACGATTGCCTGTAGGATTCAATTATTTTTAAGCATACGTTAATGGCGGAGCCGAAAATAGCCTATTCCACAATTACAGTTTTGGTTTCTATAGTGTGCGCACTGAAGTAACCTATAGCACCACCAGTTATGTTACTTACCGGATTGGCTGGTGCTGCAGACTGGCTGTTGCCAGTAGCACCCTGATCTAGGCTATACCAGTAGCGATATATAACAGGGTCTATGCATTGCATGTCTACTGTTACTGTATCACCTGGTTTTGCTTTGTCGGCATCATCGTCTGAGAATATAAACAGTTTGGCATAATTCTTTTTATCGTTAGTGTAGTCGTCGTTAGTTACAAATATATTAGTCAGTTCTCTTCCATTTAAGTATTGTACTGCTCTGTAACTGTTTCCAAAGGCGGGTGGATCTGTAAATTCAACATTCGCTAAAGTTCTTGTATCTCCAAACAACTGATCTTTGGTGATGTACAATGAATCGAACTTTATTTTCTGCGGCATTACAGACACAGCAGTAAAATTGGCACCACCTGCGGCAATACTGAGTTCATAACTATGACCGGGAATACCAGCAAATGACGCATCTACATATACGCCAGGCGAGAGCTCTGTAAGAGCTATGACAGTGCCGTTTGTTTTGTCTTTTATAGAAACTACTGCACCACTCACACCTAGCGGTTCGTTGTTGTCACTAAAGTTTTTTGTTTTAGATAGCAACACTCTGCAGTTGCCAGAAGCATCTGTTAAGATACCTTCTACTACATATTTTTTATCAGCGTCTCTAAGTTTTACGTCTATTACTTTAGTGCAAGACTGCATAATGGCAGCCGATAACAGCACAAGGCTAATTTTGATTATGTTTCGCATTGTAGATTAGAATTTGAAGTTATAGGATACAGATGGAATAAATTTGAACAGTGCAGTTTGTACTGCTTCGGTGCGCGTAGGATCACTTTTGCTTTGTCTGAATTCGATCGTGTAAGCATTTTCTCTGCCATATGCATTGTATACACTAAATGAGAGCTCTGACAGAGTTTTTTTGGTTTGTTTCAGTACACAGGTTGCACCAAGGTCCAATCGGTGATAGGCTGGCATACGGTAGCCATTGCGCTCGGTATAGTAGAATACTACCTGATTGTTGACAGTGTACTTGCCTGCCGGGAAGGTGATGGCGTTGCCAGTGTAGTATACCCAGTTGCCAGACAAGGTCCATTTTTTGTTTAACTGGTAGGTGCTAACCACAGATATATCGTGGGTACGATCCTGACGTGCATTGTACCACTCATTATTGCTGATACCATCTATTTTACGTTCAGTTTTAGATAGTGTGTAGCTAACCCAGCCTGTCCATTTGCCTACTTTCTTTTTGAACTGCATTTCTAATCCATAAGCTCTGCCTTTACCAAACAGCAATTGAGATTCTATAGCATCTGAGTTGATGAATATATCTGCACCGTTGCGGTAATCTATTTGGTTTTGCATGTCTTTGTAGTAGGTTTCCAGTGTAAGCTCGTACTTGTTGTCTGCCAGATTTTTGTAATAGCCTATTGAGTATTGGTCGGCTATTTCGGGTTTTATGAGGTTGGTGCTGGCTATCCATTTATCGGTAGGATTGTTGGAGGTGGAGTTAGATATAAGGTGCATGTTCTGCACATTACGCACATAAGATGCTTTTACCGAAGCCGATTCGTTGAACTCATAGCTTGCAGCAAGGCGTGGCTCTGGATTAAGGTAGGTTTTTACTATTTCTCCAGATTTGTAGTTGAAAGTATCTGTGATTTCTCCTTTGCTGTTCATGTCAAAGAAATCGCCCTTACCTAGTATGCTAAAAGCTGTGACACGTACACCATAGGTGAGTGAGAATTTCTCTGAGGCTTTCCACGTGTTGGTGCCGAAAATTGAATTTTCGAGCGAATAACGTTGTTGGAGTGCTGAAGAATTAACAGAGCTAGTAGATGACGAGGTGATTTCGCCGGGACGCAGCGTATGAAATATACTATTGAGTCCGAAACGAACACTATTACGGCTATTAGCATACCATTGAAATTCTTGTTTTAGGTTCCAGTCACGAATTTGTGAGAAAATCTGGAAGTCATTGGCTCCTGCTCTGATTTTTATCTTGTAGTTGTAGTTGCTGAATATCAAAGAAGTATTTGAAAACATCTTGCTGTTGAAAATATGGTTCCATCGTGCGGTGCCAGTAGCATTACCCCAGCTCAACCCAAATGATTCGCCAACACCTAGCTGGTCTTGGCCAAAATATCCCGATAAATACAATCTGTCTTTCTGACCTAGTGTGTAGTTTAGCTTTGCGTTTAGATCATAGAAATACAGTTTATTTTGGTTGATAGTGGAGTCTGGAGAGAGTTTCAAGAACACGTCAGCATAGGTTCTTCTTCCCGATATTAGGAATGAAGATTTGTCTTTTACAATTGGTCCTTCTACATTCAGTTTAGCAGATATAAGACCTATACCACCACTTACTGAGTAGTCTTGATTATTGCCATCGTTCATTTTTATGTCTAATACGCTCGATAAACGGCCGCCATATTGTGCAGGCATGCCACCTTTGTAAAGGGTCATGTCTTTTATAGCGTCAGAGTTGAAGGTGCTAAAAAAGCCCAACAGATGGGATGCGTTGTATACGGGTGCTTCGTCGAGCAATATCAGATTTTGGTCTGTAGCGCCGCCACGCACATAAAAACCACTGTTGCCGTCACCTGCCGACTTGATGCCCGGCAGCAGTTGCACAGCCTTCATAAGGTCGCGCTCGCCCATCAGCACCGGTATATTTTTTATTTCGGCAGTAGACAGGCGCTCTACGCCCATTTGCGTACCACTGATGCTTCTGCCCGAGGCGGTAGATTTTATCGTTACTTCTCCCAAGTTTTGTGAAGCATCTTCCAGAGATATATTAAGTATTGTGTTCTTTTCCAGAGTCACATCTACTTTTTTGGTTTCCTGACCTATAGAACTCACTTCTAGTGCGTTTTTACCCTTGGGTAGGGTCAGAGAGTAAAAGCCGTATTCATTGCTTACTGTACCTGATTTTCCTGAGCGGATTGTGGCTCCTATTACGGTTTCGCCGGTCGATTTCAACTTTACGGTACCACTAACGGTAAAGTTCTCTTGCGCCAGTAGCGGCGCACTGAATAGAATTGTGATAAATAATAATAAGGGTCTCATTACCTTGATTTTTGTGAGTGCAAAAGTGCCGCTATAACATCAACAGAAAATTACACTTTCGGTGAATCGCTAAAATTTGTCGGTAAAAACAGGTGAATTGTGCTGTTTTAAGTTGGCTTTAACAGATTCGGTAAGTTTGGGTGAAATGCAGGAAGCGTAGTTACTTAATGCACTATTGTGATTTATATCATGCGCTTAAATCATTAGATGCTTTATCTTTACACTGAAATAAAATCAGCATTGCGAAGATTCTTGCTATATACTTTGGTTGTATTTACAATGCTCAACATTGTTTCTCTCAACCAGTTTTCGCATTTGCCGGTCATTTTGGTTCATTACATACAGCATACAGACAAAGATCATAATCTTTCTTTTTCCGGTTTTCTTAGTATGCATTACTTAGGTAATGATATGAATGATAATGACGAACAGCAAGACAAACAACTGCCATTCAAGAGTCTTAGTGCTAGCACTATCCTAGTTTTTACCCAGCCTAGTAACGTGTTTATTACGTTTAATGCCTATGAGAGTAGAGCGGTGAAGAGTATTTCGCAGTTCAAGAACGTATTTTTCTCTCACAATGCGCTTTCATCATTGTTGCGCCCACCTATAGATGCTTAACGCTTATCTATTCTTTGCTATCTGCCGGTTCAGTACATCCTGATCCATTTATACGATACTATAGTCAGGTATTTTCACCAATTTATAGTGGCATGTATTTTCTGCAATCAATAGCAGACAGCTTTGTTTATCAGCACAGCTAAGTCTAGTCGATATATTCTACTTATTTACCATTTCCGGTAAATTTCATAACTATTTAATTTACAATTATGTTGCAAAAAATAATCAACTTCTCCATCGGCAACAAACTAATAATTGCCCTATTTGTATTGGGGCTTGTGGTTTGGGGGGCTGTAGAAGTAACCAAACTGCCCATAGATGCGGTGCCAGATATTACCGATAATCAGGTGCAGGTAATCACTGTGTCTCCATCACTAGGCGCACCAGATATAGAGCGGCTTATAACTATGCCGATAGAGCAAGCCTCTGGTGCCATACCAGGGCTGAAACAGGCAAGAAGTTTTTCCAGATTTGGTTTGTCGCTGGTCACACTTGTGTTTAATGACGATGTAGACATATATCTGGCAAGACAGCAGATAAATGAACAATTACAAAAAGTAAGGCAGGAGTTACCTAATGGTATAGGCTCGCCAGAGATGGCTCCAGTTACTACCGGACTGGGAGAAATATATCAGTATGTAGTGCGACCCCTAAAAGGATATGAAAGCAAGTATGATGTGGCAGAACTTCGTACCATACAAGACTGGATAGTGCGTAGGCAACTCATGGGTATTAAAGGAGTAGCAGAAGTATCTAGTTTTGGAGGAAAGCTAAAGCAGTATGAAATAGCTGTGAGGCAAGAATTGCTGAAAGCACATAACTTAACCATTGCTGATGTGTTTGATGCGCTGGAGCGCAACAATGAAAATACAGGTGGTGCCTATATAGAGAAAGGACCTACCGTCTTGTATATAAGAAGCGAAGGGCTCACTACATCGCTGTCTGATATAGGAAAAATTGTAGTGAAAACATTACCCAGTGGCACACCCTTGCTGATAAGCGATGTAGCTACCGTGCAGTTTGGTAGTGCGGTGCGCTATGGTGCCATGACCTACAATGATAAGGGAGAAGTAGCTGGTGCGGTAGTGATGATGCTAAAAGGCGAAAACTCATCGGAGGTTATAAAACGGGTGAGACTGAAGGTGGCTGAGGTGCAGAAAATGCTACCAGAGGGAGTGGTAATAGAGGCGTTTCTGGACAGGACAAAGATGGTGAACAATGCTATAAGCACTGTGGAGACCAACCTGCTAGAGGGTGCGCTGATAGTGATTTTTGTATTGGTCTTTTTTCTGGGCAATCTCCGTGCTGGGCTTATAGTATCTTCTGTTATTCCACTATCTATGTTGTTTGCCATCATATTAATGAACATGTTTAAAGTAGATGGTAATCTGATGTCGCTGGGCGCTATAGACTTTGGTTTGATAGTAGATGGGTCTGTAATAGTAGTGGAGGCAATATTACACCGATTTGCACATTCCAAAAGTTTCAGAGGAATGACTAGAATAGAGCAGCCACAAATGGATGCTGAGGTGGGTGAGTATACCGGAAGTATGATAAAATCAGCAGTATTCAGCCAAATAATCATTCTTATTGTGTACCTACCCATACTATCGCTGCAGGGTATAGAGGGCAAAATGTTTAAGCCCATGGCATATACTATAGGCTTTGCCATACTGGGTGCATTTATATTGTCTGTTACCTACGTGCCTATGATGGCTGCACTGTGTCTCAATAAAAACTTGAGTCACAAACAAACCGTTACAGACAAGCTGATAGTGTGGCTAGAGCGTAAGTACCGCCCATTGTTGCAGCGTGTTATCAAGTATCCGGTAACGGTTATTTCTGCTACTCTAGTTCTGTTTGCGGCGGCGGTGGTTCTGCTTGGTAAAATGGGTGGCGAGTTTATACCCCAGCTAGAAGAAGGCGACTTTGCGGTGGAGACTAGATTGCTTACTGGTAGCAACCTCAGCAATACCATCAATTACACCCAGAAGGCTTCTAAAATATTAATGGATAGTTTTCCGGAGGTAGAGAAGATAGTAACCAAAATAGGTAGTGCGGAGGTACCTACCGATCCCATGCCTTTTGAGGCGGGCGATATGATACTGGTATTGAAAGATAAAAAGGAATGGACTTCGGCCACCACTTTCAGTGAGCTCAGTGCTAAAATGACTACAGCTCTGGAAGCTGTGCCCGGCATCACTGTAGGATTTCAGTTTCCGGTTCAGATGAGGTTTAATGAGCTGATGACTGGTGCCAGGCAAGATGTGGTCTGCAAGATTTTTGGTGAAAATCTGGATACGCTGACACACTATGCACACAAACTAGGAGATATGATAAAAACAGTAGACGGCGCTATCAATATCTACGAAGAAAAAGTAAATGGTATGCCACAGGTAGTAATAAAATATGATAGAGAAGCCATGGCTAAATATGGGCTGAATGTGAGTGATATAAACCGGGTTGTAAATACTGGGTTTGCAGGTCAGGTGGCAGGTCAGGTATATGAGGGCGAACGAAGGTTTGATATGGTGGTGAGGCTGGCTGGCGATGCACGCAACAACATTACTGACATCAGAAATTTGCAGATCAATACCACTCAAGGTGCGCAGATACCACTATCCATGGTAGCATCTGTAGAAGAAATAGAAGGGGTAAACCAGATACAACGGGAGCGGGGTAAACGAAGAATTGTAATAGGGTTCAATAT
>CAMDNC010000114.1 GCA_945902755.1 Flavipsychrobacter stenotrophus | reverse complement strand
ACAGATACCGCCGGACGACAAAATAAGAACGGTGATAGACGTACCTCGTCTGGATGATGAGGCATATCTGGAGAAACACAGTGTAGTATTGTGTACTAAAAAAGGGATTATAAAAAAGACACGACTCGAGGACTTTAGCCGCCCAAGGGCTAATGGTGTAATAGCCATTACCATTGAAGAAGGTGACAGGTTGCTGGATGTATCGCTAGCGGAAAATGATAATTGCTACATAATGATGGCAATAAAGAGTGGTAGGGCTGTGTGCTTCCGCGATGATAAAGTAAGGCCTACTGGTAGAGGTGCGATTGGGGTGTTTGGTATAGAGCTAGAAAATGATGAAGATGAAGTGATAGGTATGATTTGCCTGCCTAAAAAAGATGTTAACAAACAAATTTTGGTGGTATCCGAAAACGGTTTGGGTAAGCGTACACCGTTCCTAGTAGAGGCTACTGAAGAAGAGCGCAAAGAAGAAGCACACAATCTGGTGCAGGTTACTGATGCGGATGGTAATGAAAAAGACTATTTGTTATCTTACCGCATCACAAACCGTGGTGGTAAAGGTGTAAAAACCATCAACATCACCGAGAAAACTGGTGCATTGGTTGGCTTGTTAAGTGTGGAAGAAAAAGATGACCTTATGATAACTTGTGAGTCTGGAGTAACCATAAGGATGAAAGTATCTTCGATACGCGAGGCTGGCAGAGCCACACAGGGTGTGAAATTGATAAATATAGACGAAGGAGATAAAATAGCAGCCATAGCGGCCATAAGAGAACAAGAAGAAGATGCCGAGGAGCTAGAAAGTGAAGGCGAAGATAATGGAGCTACTACTGGTGAAAACGACTCAACAAGCGAGGATGTAACACCTGACACTACTGAGCCGCCAGTGGCAGAATAAAAAAGGAGTTTCGATATTTAAAAAAATAAACGCAATTTGCAATCACAATCAGTAATTAAAATGAAAAAAGCAATATTGATAGCAGCAGCCGTGGGCATGACTTTGCCGGGTATAGCTCAGGACAAATATGTAGTCTCTGCGAATCTGGCAATGAAAAGCCAGAATTATGAAGAGGCAAAAATGGAGATAGATAAGGCGATGGCCAACCCCGAAACAAGCAAAAAACCAAAGGCGTTGTTGTCTAAAGCGCAGGTGTATTTTTCGTTGCAAAATGTAGATAAATACAAAGCAGGTAATCCGTACAAAGAAGGACTGAAAGCTGCCATGGAACTTGCAGAAATAAAAGCAGATTACGAAAGGGGCACTGTTGACCAGTTGTTGATGCTGGGTGGTTTCTTATCGTATAACGAAGGTGTAAAAGCCTACAACGACAAGAAGTATGATGAGTCGGTAGAATTGATGAAAACTGTGACCAAAATAGGTGAGATGAATGGTGGTAAACGTTTTGAAAAATTACCTCCCAACGTTCAGCGCCAAATGGATACAGTAGTGGCGGATGCGTATTTAACTATGGCTAACAGTGTATACTTTGCTAGTAAGTGGGAGGAGTCTATACCAATGCTGATAAAAGTAAAGGAAAACCCTATAAGAAGAGTACCATCCGTATACGAGTGTCTGATAGATGCATACAGTAAAACGAATAACGCGGAAAAAGAGTTTGCAACTATTGACGAGGCTCGTAAAGTTTTTCCAAACGATGTAGCACTTCGCAATCGTGAGTTGAACTATTATATCAAGAATGGTAAGATGGAAGACCTAGTAAAAAAGCTAGAAGAAGCATCAGCCAAAGACCCAGGTAATGCTGATTTGCATTTCAATCTTGCTACCACTTATTTGAGTATGGCTAACCCGAAAGACGGTAAAAAGCCTGCTAACTCAGCAGAGTTGTACAGTAAGTCTGAGGAGTCATTTACGCGTGCTATAAAGGCAAGCCCAGATAATTCGGGATTTAACTACAACTTTGGTGCGCTGTACTTCAATCAGGCAACTGATTTCAACGACCAGATCAATGCAATAACTGGTTCATCAAAGGCCGATCAGGATAAATATGAGGCACTGAAGGCAAAACGTGATGGTTTGTTTACTAAAGCTGCACCATACTTTGAGAAGTCTTACAGTATACTAAGTCCCAACGATGCAAAGTTGCAAGGAGAAGACCTCAGAACGTATAAGTCTACTGTAATGGCACTAAACAAAATTTATATTCTTCAAGGCAAAACTGATAAGGCATCAGAAATGAAGAAGATACTAGATACGTTGTAAGCCTATACACAACATATTATAACATAGTAGAGCCGCACCGTAATAGTGTGGCTCTCTTTATGCTTAGACTTTGGTGTTTTATTGTAGTTTGGTTGGTCGTTTATGTTTCCATCTTTTATGCGACCATAGCCATGTTTCGGGATATGCTATTATGTCTTGTTCCAGCCGTTTGGTGTGAAGTTCTGATATGTAGCCGTCGGGGGTATTGGTCGGGTTTTCCAGTAGCATCTCGGCATGAAGCTCATAGTATCCACGTTTTATTTTTCGTACACTAGCGTATACAATGGGGCTGCCGGTTTTGCGGGCTATTATTTCTGTTCCCTTGAACACGGGTGTGTCCTGATTGAGGAACGTGGTCCAGTAGGCGTTGTCAGGTTGGGGTGTTTGATCGGCAATAAAAGCAGTAGCACTCATAGGTGTTTTTCTGCCTAGCATTTCCTTGTAAGTATTGCGCATGGCAATGAGTTGTGTGCCAAATCTTGTGCGCATTTTATACATCATCTCATCGAAATGTTTGTTGCGCAACGGATGATATATCACGTACAATGGTTGCAAGCATGTTAAACTAAAAGTGTTGCCACCCCATTCCCAGTTACCCAAATGCCCCATTACTAATATGATATTTTTCTGATCATTTGCCAGCTTATCAAAAAGTGCTTTAGCCTCAGGCGATATGCCACAGTGTTGCAGCATTTTTTTCGGACTGATAGTTAGTGTTTTGAAAGTTTCGAGAAACATATCACTCAAGTGATGAAAAAAGGCCTTTCTGATACGCTCCAATTCAGCTTCGTTTTTGTCAGGAAAAGAATTGCGCAGGTTTTGCAACACTACATCTTTTCTGTAGCCTAGTACGTAATAGAATACGAAGTACAAAAAGTCGGCTATCCAATACATCACCCGGAAGGGGAGAATTGAAAGCAAATAGATAAACGGTAGCGTGATGTAATATGTGAGTGCCTGCAATTAATTTCACTATTTAGTGTAAAATTAGTCCTTTTGGCAGAATGTTATTTGCCTCTTCTTATGAAGAAAATGCTTCGATCGTTTATCGGAAATTAAGTTGTTATCCGTATGCCGCTACAATTTTCTGGCTAGTTCCAGTATATTAGCAACTGCCTCAGGGCGTGGCTGCAACAAATCATTGGCCAGCGCACTAAGTATACGTTGCTCTTGTCTTAGTGTGGCAAACATTCCTTCCTCTTTCTCAGCCGAGCGGTTTTTGGAATAAGTGTATGGAAGGTTTTCTGTAAGTTTTTTATGTAAAGTTTTGTTCATCAGGAAAAGTGGTTTGTTGTAAAAACGCATCTTTACATCATATTATTGCGTAGAAACTGAAAATAAATGTTAAAGCATTACATCTATCCAATTTCGCTACGATAATGTGTTTACATTCGGTATTCATAATTCTAAGTGATGAAGATAGGCATAACCGGAGGTACAGGACTAGTGGGTAGGCGCGTTAGTGCACTACTATTGAAGATGGGTAATGAAGTTGTAATTCTTACCCGCAATGTGGCAGGCAAAAAAACTACTGGGGGGTGTTCTTATGCACTATTTGATGCTGCTAATAACACCTGCGATGTGGCTTCACTTCAGCAGCTGGACGCTGTAATACATCTAGCTGGAGAGCCAGTAGCTGGTAAGAGATGGACCAAGCAACAGAAAGCGCTGATAGTAAGTAGTAGGGTACAAGGTACTGCCTATCTTGTAGAACAGCTACGCATACACGGCTCGCGTTGTAAAACCTTGATTGCTGCATCAGCTATAGGCTATTATGGTCCCGATAAACAGCCAATTACACCATTTACAGAACACGAATCACCAGCTACCGATTTTCTAGGCGAGACCAGTCGCAAATGGGAAGAGGAAGAACAAAAGGCTGCTGATGTAATGCGTACAGTATCGCTGAGAATAGGTATAGTGTTGGCGAAAGAAGGTGGTGCATTTTATGAATTTGTTAAAACAGCCAAATTCGGACTGTTGCCAGTTCCCGGATCGGGTCGTCAAGTCATCAGTTGGATACATGTCGATGACTTGGCTCGTTTGTTTGTGTATGCACTCACCAATACAACGATGAATGGGGTGTATAATGCTGTGGCACCTGCACCTGTGCCTACTGGTGAGATGATGAAAGAAATAGCTGCTGCATACAAAGGTTTTCTTATTACTATGCCCGTGCCTGCATTTGTGTTGCAGATAGTACTGGGCGAAATGAGTATAGAGATATTAAAGAGTTGCACAGTGAGCGCTTCTCATACTTTACAATCTGGTTTCACTTACACTTATTCGGATATAGGTAGTGCTGTGAAAAATCTCGTCAATTAAGTAAAACGATGTTTCATTAGTCTATTACTATTTTGCGTATAACAGTTCTTTTGGACGGGTCAGTGAGTTTGAGGATATATAAACCTTTTGCCCAAAGGTAAACAGGTATTTCTGTACTTTCGGTGACGGTTGATTCCCATTCTTTTCTGCCCACCATGTTGTAAATTGTTGCATGCATTGGATCGGTGTTGCTGGTTGTAATACGGAGTGTTTGTGAAGCAGGAATAGGATACACTTTTACGCCAGCGTCTATGTTTCGAACTATCCTGAAGTCGCGGCTGTTGATGTTAAAAAAAACATTCCCTGCTCCTTTTACCTTTATACGAGCAGCTTTTACAGTAGTGTCTACATCGGGCAACGTTATTGTTGCGCTGCCGATGTTGGGGAAGGTACCCAAAAAGTATGGCCAATTATACCCACTATCTACAGATAGATAGATATCGACATTGGATGCATTAATAGGAGCGTCGTCAGTGCCTGCTACGTTCCATGTGACTTTTTGTGATGTAATACCCTGATAGGTGATGCCGTTATTGTTTTGACTGGTGACTGTAAACCCTGCACCACCTGTGTTAATTACGTCAAGATGTATGGTGTCGTCGGGTATGGACAAAGAACCATAACCATTTCGCAAACTACGTATAGCTAGTTTGAAAGTAAGATATCTGGCAACATCAGGTAGTTTTTCACCAGAAGCATTATTCACTCCCGCATTGCTTTGTATGCCGTTTCTTAGTAGCCTGAGTGCAGGGAACATGCGCGTAGGCGAAGATGACGGCATATATGACCTAAAAAGTGGACCCTCGGTGGTGGTGGTCGATAGTGTTTTGCCGAACTCGCCCAGATTCCATTGTTCCCAGCAGTAGGTGATGCTTGCATTGGTGGTAGAGTCGTCGGCTAGTGGTGCTGTGAGCTCGAAAGGAGTTCGGTAGGGGATGGTGTAGGAAGCCGTATAAGATACAATGCCTGGAGGTTTATTGTTTGTAGGCGATTTTATAGGGCAAGCATCGCCACCTGTAATAAGGTAATTATTTATTTGTTTGAGGCTCGTAGTATGAAAATAGGCATCACTATTAGGTTGTAGATTGTCTGGGCTACATATGCCGGCGTATGCCATAATCGTAGAACCACTACCAGGTTCGAAAGCGTTGTATTGTACGCCCTGACCGGTACATGAGCCAGATTGTGTGTTGTTAAACGTATGGTCGGCACCGTACTCATGCCCCATTTCGTGAGCCACATAGTCTACATCAAAACCATCACCAAATGGTGTTTCGCTACCTGTGACGCACTGAGCCTTGCTGCCGCTTTTGCATATTATGCCCACTTGCGATAGTCCCCCTGCTCCTGTACTGAAGGCATGCCCTAAATCATAGTTGGCATCGCCTATCAGCGAGTCGCACATTTTTTGGTTTTGGCTCATAAGCCCCGCTGGAGACGAATTATACATACCTAGAGGGTCGGTAGCCTCTGTGGTGAATATCAATGTATCTTCATGATCTGCAAAGACCATAGTAACAGATAGTTCGCGTTCATAAATGCCGTTTACCCTATTAATGGTAGTAGTCATTTTGCTAAGTACTTGAGCCTTTGTGGGCGTGGCATTGTTGGTTACTTTTTGGGCATATTGGTGTGTGCAGGACACCGCAAGTCTGTATCTGCGCAATTCATACCCGTTAATGAGTCTTTGGGCGGTAGCGGTGGTACGTGAAGCGCTTGTCCAGTGGTTGGGGGCTACCTCACTGGTCAGGCAGGTATTGTTGTATATGTAGCTGTTGTCGATGTCGTGTTTGTAATACACCGCATACGTGTTGCCTGAGGTAGAAGTAGCTGGGTCGATTATATAAGAATTATTTCCATTGTATACCATGGCATGAAAGCCATATAAAGTGAAGTCTAGCTTGACTGTTATCGATGGGTTATCTATGTCCACCCCAGTGTAAGTGGAAAGCATAGGGTATCTGGCTATTAATGCTGGCGGTAATATCGATGTAGGGTATATGCTGAATGTTTGTTCTTTTCCTGAGGGGGTGGGGATGCTGATAGTTTTATTGTTGGTACTGCTAGCCAGTATTTGCTGTAGTTTTTTATTATCTGTACTGTACAATAATGTCGCTTCTGGGAACTCATGAATGAGGTCGATAGTTGATGGACGGGCTGCAATTTGGCGCCATAATACCTGTGCATTAAGGCTGCTATTACCTACTAATAAAAGGAGTAGTAGGTACATTGGTAGATTTTTTTTCATCAGTAGGCAGTAATAATTAATGTGCAAGTGTGATTGTGTGGAGAAGGATAACTACATCGAGTCATCTATCCATACAACAAAAATAGAAAAATAAGCGAATAGATTTTGTCACTATTTAAATTGGCTAAAAACGGTAAGAACACAGAGTACTGGGCAAAAAAAAGCCAGCCTGAGAACAGGCCAGCCCCTATAAACCCTATCACTATGAAAACTGTTGCAAATTTACTGACTATATCAATAAATGCAAATGCTTTTTTACATTTTTTAACATTGTGATAAAAAAAGCCAGCCTGAGAACAGGCCAGCCCCTATAAACCCTATCACCATGAAAACTTCTTTATCAAAAAGTAATGTTTTTAGTATTAAGATAATGCAAAGATACTATTACATTTTCTGAAACACAAAATTTTTAAATAATTTTTACATTTTAATAACATCGTGGTATAAGACCCTGATTATTAGAATGTTATTTCTTTTTCTTGGGCGAAAACATCGCCAACATTCTGCGCCCTTCCATCTTTGGCATAGATTCTAGAGCTCCATGTTCGGCCAGACGCTCTGCGAATTTTAGTAAAAGCAATTCGCCACGCTCCTGAAACATAATGGCACGTCCCTTGAATTGTACGTAACACTTTACTTTATTTCCATCTTGCAAGAACTTTTCGGCATGTTTTGCTTTGAAATCGAAATCGTGATCATCGGTATTAGGAGTAAACCGAATTTCTTTTAATTCAGATTGTTTTGCTTTAGCTTTCTGCTCCTTATCTTTTTTCTTTTTCTCATACAGGAACTTTTTGTAGTCGATGATACGACAAACTGGAGGCACTGCATTGGGCGATATTTCTACCAGATCCACTTCCTGAGCTATGGCCATTTTCAAGGCTTCGGCCAATGGGTATATTCCGGGTTCTATCTCTTCTCCTATCACGCGCACTTCAGGTGCGGTGATCTCATTGTTTAGGCGGTGTTCGTTCTGTGGAACTCTGGGCCTGAAAAAAGGTTTTGGTTTTGGTCTTTTCTGCATTAATGGTTTTTAAAATTACCCTACAAAATTAGATTATTTGTTTATAAAACAGACACAAATAACGTACATTTTTTTAGAATGTTATCTGCGTCTGTTTAGAGGTGGTTATTCTTTCCTTTTGCCTTTTATTTGCTCGCCTACAATGTTTCGAATTTCTTCGCTGAACGTGTCGATAAGCATAGCACCTTGGTCGCCCTCGCCATGTTTGCGCACAGATACAGTGCCATCGGCGGCTTCTTTTTCGCCTACTATGAGCATGTATGGTGTTTTCATAAGCTCGGTATCGCGTATTTTCCTGCCTATTTTTTCACTGCGTTCGTCTAGTTCTGCACGAACATCAGCTGCTTTCAGTTTTGCCGCTACTTCATGTGCATACTCGCTGTATTTGTCGCTTATAGGCAGTATCATTACCTGTAGTGGAGCCAGCCACAGAGGCAGGTTGCCACCACAGTGCTCTAGCAGCACAGCTATAAAACGCTCCATGCTGCCAAATGGTGCACGGTGTATCATTACCGGGCGTTTGCGGGTGTTGTCTACGTCTACATACTCTAGTTCGAAGCGCTCTGGCAGGTTATAGTCTACCTGAATTGTACCCAGTTGCCATTTTCTGCCCAGCGCATCGCGCACCATAAAGTCAAGTTTAGGACCATAGAATGCAGCTTCGCCGTATTCTGTTACTGTTTTGAGGCCTTTTTGTGCTGCAGCATCTATTATTGCTTGTTCGGCAATCGCCCAGTTTTCTTCTGAGCCTATGTATTTGCTGCGGTCATCTTGGTCGCGAAGCGAAATCTGTGCAGTATACTCAGTAAAGCCCAACGATTCGAAGACGTACAGCACCAGGTCAATCACCTTCTTAAACTCGTCCATTACCTGTTCTGGCATACAGAAAAGGTGCGCATCGTCCTGAGTAAAGCCACGCACCCTCGTAAGCCCGTGAAGCTCACCACGCTGCTCGTAGCGATACACAGTACCAAACTCTGCATAGCGTATGGGTAAGTCTTTGTATGACCGGGGCGATGATTTGTATATCTCGCAGTGGTGGGGGCAATTCATGGGTTTCAGCATGAATTCCTCACCTTCTTGTGGGGTAGTAATGGGGCGGAAACTATCGTTGCCATACTTCTCCCAGTGACCAGATGTTACATAGAGTTGTTTGCTGCCAATGTGGGGAGTCATAACCGGTAGGTAACCGATTTCTAATTGTGCCTTTTGCAGAAACTGCTGCAATCTTTCGCGCAGCATTGCTCCCTTGGGCAGCCATAATGGTAATCCGCTACCTACTTTCTCTGAGAAGGTAAACAATTCCAGTTCTTTGCCTAGCTTGCGGTGATCACGTTTTTTTGCTTCTTCCAGCAGTGCAAGGTATTCATCCAGTTCTTTTTGAGCCGGGAAGGTGATACCATATATGCGGGTAAGCATTTTATTTTTTTCATTGCCTCGCCAGTAGGCACCAGCAATGTTGGTAAGTTTCACAGCCTTTATAGTGCCGGTAGCAGGTATGTGAGGGCCACGGCACAGGTCGGTGAAGTTGCCCTGAGTGTAAAAGGTAATGCTGCCATCTTCCAGCCCTTCCAGCAGTTCCAGTTTGTACTGGTCGCCTTTTTCGGTGAAGTAAGCTATTGCTTTGTCTTTTGGCATGTCTTCGCGCACATAGGCACTGTTGGTACGTGCCAGCTCTTTCATTTTGTCTTCTATCTTTTTCAGGTCTTCTTCGCCTATGGTACGACCATCGAGGTCTATATCATAATAAAAACCGCTTTCGATAGCTGGCCCGATACCGAATTTTACGCCCGGATACAGGGTTTCAAGTGCTTCTGCCATAAGGTGAGCAGAGGAGTGCCAAAACGTAGCTTTTGCATTTTTATCATCCCACGTCAGCAGACGAAGCGATGCGTTGTTGAGGATGGGGCGGCTGGTATCCCATATTTCGCCATTTACTTCGGCTGCCAATACTTTTCTTGCCAGTCCTTCGCTTATAGATTTTGCTACATCTGCGGCACTGGTTCCTGCGGCATACTCACGTACCGAGCCATCAGGGAGTGTAATTTGTATCATATTGTTTGGTGCATTAACAGCAAAACATACAGACGTTTTGCTGGATGCCAAACCTACATGAAAAACACCAATTTCCATGCAGTCGCTTATGAAATTTACAAAGTATGTTGTGGGGTAGCGGTTGTTTGTAGCTTCTCTTATCTACTACTTTATTAGTTATTTGTCGACGAGCATGCCATTTTCTTACGCATCTACCCATACTGTTAAGCCTTCAGACGTGTATTTCTTTACATTATTGTCAATACTGATAATGGTGTAATTGTTGCGTATAGCCTGCCATATAAGCATTCTGTCGAACGGGTCTTTGTGATAGGTAGCGGTAAGCAGGTGATAGGTGCTACTTTCTAAAATTCTTCTTCTGTAATGGAGAAATCATCCTCAAATTTTATTGTTCCCTTGCCTTCCAGTATGCCAATCTTCCTTCGTTCTTTTTTAGAGGTAGATTTAGGTACCAGCCGAGCTACTACTTCTTTATTCTTACCATAAGAAATACCTATTTCTTCCCCTGCAAGTACCCTTTTTAGCATTTCGGAGAAGTTGGCTTTGAACTCGCCTACACTTAACGTTATCATAGCCTTTAAGTTTCAAACAAAGTTACGAATACCTGACAAGTTGACAAGGAAAACTGACAGCAATATGAAAAGTGTAATCATTTTCCACATTTCTCCAGCCTTAACTTGTCAATTGATGCCCGTACTTCATCAATAGTAAATCCTTTTTCGTATTTTTGTAATGTAAGAAAGCAGTTGGTAAACCAATAATTATATGGTACGCACTATAATCACTCCCTCTGGTACTGATGTTCATCTGGCTATAGAAAAGCAATATGTGGGCAGGAAAATTGAGATCACTTATCTGGCGTTAGATGAACTGGAAAGCAAGTTGCCTGTAAAAAAGACAATGTCTGATTTTTGGAATACTATTTCTGACGAAACAGCACAGAAACTGCATGATAACGTTGATAAAATGCGCAGTGAATGGGATATTTGATTGATAGTAACGTTATTATAGACTTCTGTAACGGTAAACTTACTTCAGGAGCGAGAAATCTACTTCAAAATATATCACCCGAGATATCTATAATAACACAGATTGAGCTTTTTGGTACAAAGAATATTGTAAGAGAAGAAATTGAATTACTCGAAAAATTTATAGAAATAGCTACTGTTCATCCTGTAAGCATTGACCTTGTTCCAGCTACAATTCAGATAAGGCAATCGGCTGGCATTAAGTTACCAGACGCAATAATAGCAGCTACAGCTGTGGTTTTAGGATTGGTGCTTGTATCTCGGAATATCTCAGATTTTAAAAAAGTCGAAGGCTTACATATCATTGATCCTTATGTTTTGTGAGTTTATTTTCTTCGCACAGACAATATGGATAAAGGCACTTAGTAGTATCGCAGTTGTTATGCTCATTTTACTTTGCTTATAGTTCTTGCCTGTGTATCAAAAGGGTACACAGCACGCTGAGTCATATGTATTCAGTTTTGTGCAAGTCGGTATTCTCCCCGACATTTGTAGCAATTATTTGCATCATGGCTCGTTTCTTTTCATATTCACTTTCATTCCTTTATGTTGCGTTTGCATCTGTTTTTTCTTTTGCACAGCAGGGTAGCAATAGCGGATTCAATTTCAGGTTTGTGGATGAGGTTACTGGTGCCAGAGTATTGCCCTATGAGGTAATAGTAAAAGAGCGCAACAATAGAAACCTACAATACAAGATAGGCGCAGGCAAGATAGCGGGCAATGGAACAGCTTTTCTACAGGTAACCAATGGTGTATACGATGTCACAGTAAGTGCTATGGGTTACAAACAGGTAGCTACCTACTTTGATGTGAAAGACCAGAAAATCAATGTCAATTTCAAGATGGAGCCACAGACGCCACCAGCTGAGGTGTCGGTAGATTATATACGGTCATTGCACAAGGTCGATGCTATGGTAATAACGGGTTATGTGGTGGCAGATGAATTGGGTTTGCCTTTAGACTCTGTATTAGTTTATTCAGCAGATAAAGCTGCAAGAACTGTTACCGACATTCGGGGTTACTTTAAGTTGGTGCTGCCACTACCTGTATCAGATGCACAGGTAGATGCTCGTAACAGGTTGCTATTTGC
>CAMDNC010000113.1 GCA_945902755.1 Flavipsychrobacter stenotrophus | reverse complement strand
TCTTTTTTAAACCAGGTTATTTGTCGTTTGGCATAGTTTCGGCTATGTTGTTTTATTTTTTCGGTCGCTTCTTGCAAGGTGCAGTTACCATCTAGGTAGTCGAATATTTCGGCATAGCCCACAGTTTGCAGGTTTTTGAGGTGGCGGTAGGGTATTAACGCTTGCACCTCTGCTACAAGTCCTTGCGCCAGCATGGTATCTACCCGTTTATTGATACGGGCATACAGTACTTCTCTGGGTAGGTCTAGTGCCACTTTCACTATACTAAATGGACGAGCCTTTGGCTGGCTGGTACGGTACCGTAGAATGCTGGTACCAGTGGTACGTACAAATGCCAGTGCACGTAGCATACGGGCAGGGTTGTGTATTTCGCCTGTTTTATAAAACGCTGGGTCTTCGGCTGCTATGGCTTGTTGCAGCCATGTTATTCCCAGCTCTTTGTAGGTGGTCTCTATCTGAGCATTGATGTCGGGGTTGGTATCGGGCATTTCATCTAGCCCCTCGCACAATGCTTTTATGTATAGCCCAGTGCCACCACACACCACAGCAGTATCGTGTGTGGTGAATAGATCTTGCAGATAGCCCAATGCTAGTTTTTCGTAATCAGCAGCAGATAGCAAGGTGGTAGGTGGGAAACAGTTTATAAAATAGTGCGGGACTGCTGCCAGCTCGCCTGCATCAGGTTTAGCAGTGCCTATAGTCATGCCTTCATAGCATTGCCTGCTATCGGCAGATACAATGGCTGTACCCAGCCGCTGAGCTAGTGCTATTGCCGCTGCTGTTTTGCCCACTGCCGTGGGCCCTGCTAAGATATATACTGTTTTGCGGGTGCTGGTCAAAATGGGTAAGTATAATAAACCCTGCATAAGCGGAGGCTAATGCAGGGTAGTAATATGATGGTATTGGTGAATTTCATTAAAAATCATTAGCACTATCATCTGTCATACTTTCGGTGTTTTCTTCTGCCTCTCCTTCTCCTTCGTCACCAAAGCCTTCAGCCATTTCATCGGCGCCCAGGTCATATTTTTCTTCTATCTCCATTATTTTGTCTACTGCCACACCTTTTATGCCATATTGAGCCGGTGCAATACCTTCTTTGCGCAGCACAAATGGGTACACTCTTCTGTATACTTCATCTTTGCTTACACCTATCAATTCTATATGGAATGTCCATTTTTTTGCGGGGTCGTAGATATACACAAATTTCTGATCGGGTAGACTTATAAGGGCCGATACAGGAGTTTTTACCATAGACAACGCGGGGGCATCTTTTTTGTTTACCAGCACCTCAGAGTTCAGTTCTCTGCCTTTATACCACTTTTCATTGCTTTCATAAAATGAGGCAGTGTGTTTGCCATCAAACTCATAAGCCTTAATGATGCAATGATGAAAGTCTAAAAAAGTCTGGTTACCCAGAATTTCCACATCGCGGTAGGTTTGGTCGTCTTCTTCCCAATAAACTCTGAAACGGAGTATGGTCATTATCTTAAAAGTAGAGGGTTAAAAAAAATATTGTAGTATCCCCCCAAATAAATGTTGGGGGATACACTTTGGTTGTAAAATTAATGAATGATACCCTACCTTGTTTATACTAGATATAAAT
Organism: Flavipsychrobacter stenotrophus; assembly: GCA_945902755.1. Taxonomy (GTDB): domain Bacteria; phylum Bacteroidota; class Bacteroidia; order Chitinophagales; family Chitinophagaceae; genus Nemorincola; species Nemorincola stenotropha_A. The sequence continues at coordinate 10,416 of CAMDNC010000113.1, read as the reverse complement.
TATTAAAGCTTGGGGGGTTACTGGGTAATTTTTTGGATTTTCAAGGGGCTACAATTCTTGTCGATGGGAGAATAATGGTGAATAGGAAATTAAAAACCCGGTCTACGTTTACCCCAAGCCCACAGGAGGATAAACGCAAAAAGCATACCTCCTAGGTGGGCAAAGTGTGCAATATTGTCGCCAGCCGAGTTTTTGAGCCCCATAAACAACTCAATGGCTGCGTAAATAGTTACGAACCACTTAGCCTTGATAGGGATAGGTGGGAAAAGTAACATCAGTTCAGTATTGGGGAATAAATAACCAAAAGCAAACAGCAAACCAAAGACTGCACCTGATGCACCCACTGTGGGTTCGCTGATCAGTGCATTATATTTCTCTTGAATGAGCCTAATAGATACCTCGGCACAGTCTGAGCAGCCAGGTGTTTCGCTCCATACCGATAGTATGCGACCAAAAACTGGCTCAGTGATATTGCCCGCTTTTAGGAAATTTGCGTATTCTGCCAGTGTTTGATGTTCTTGGTAATGTAGAAAAGCAGACTGATAGTTGTGAAACTGAATAGCCAATACAGATAAGTGACACAGTGCGGCACCCAGCCCACAAATAAGATAAAACATCAGGAAACGCTTCTCGCCAAAGACGTTTTCTAGTATGGAGCCAAACATCCATAAGGCAAACATATTGAAGAAAATGTGCGCTATACCAGCATGCATAAACATGTGGGTGAATAGCTGCCACCACCTGAAATCGGGCGACTGCCAAAAATGTAATGCAAGATAATCGTCTGCTTTTTGTCCTAAAACGCTTTGTAGCAGAAACATTAGCACATTGATGATGATAATGTTCTTAACAATTGTTGGCATTTGCGATGCACCCCTATATCCGTTATTAAACATGATGCAAATGTAAAAACAAACTACCCAATAGGGGGGCACAACCCTAGAAATATCACTATAAGTGTATACAATGGATGCTTTATTAACGAAGCTGTAACTTTACAAAGCTTTGCAGCTTCTGGCAACTAAACAAATCTGATATTGAACTTTACTAACATAAACGGGAAAATAATAGCTACCGCAGAGGCGGCAATACCTGCTGATAATGGTGCATTTAGGTATGGAATGGGCCTTTTCGAAACCATGCTGGTGCAAAATGGGCAGATAAGACTACCTAGCTACCATTGGCAACGATTGTTTGAGGGAATGAAACATCTTTATTTCGATGTGCCGGTACTGTTTACGGCAGCATTGCTGGAGGCGGAGGTGTTACGAACAGTAAAAAGAAACAATCTGTCGACCTATTGTAGGGTGCGGTTGCAGGTGTATATTGGAAGTGGTGGCATATTTGGAGAAGGACCTCAGAAGCCACATTACGTAATAGAGTGTTACTCGCTTCCCGAAGACAATAGGCTGCTGAATGCCAACGGTCTAGTGCTGGGCATGGCAACTGGCATTGCCAAAAGTATAGATAGCCTCAGTAATCTGAAGTCTGCCAATGGACTGGTGTATGCTGTAGCAGCCAGGCAAGCAAAACACAATAAGTGGAACGATGCACTATTGTACAATACTCAGGGCTACATAACAGAAAGTGCAATAGCAAATTTATTTTGGGTGAAAGATGGAACTATATTCACTCCGCCGCTCAGAGACGGCTGTGTAGCTGGAGTAATGCGCAAGTATATTCTAGAGCAATGGCAGGGTATAGAAGAGCGCTCATTGACTTATGAAGAATTGATGCTGGCAGACGAGGTAATGCTGACGAATGCAATAAAAGGGGTGAGATGGGTATCAGACATAGAAGATAAACGATATGGGTGTGAAGCAATAAAGAGAATATTTGCTACACTGTTTATTCACATATAATGCTACTGCTACACAATCTTTGCTAACTTTACGCAAAATTATCTCTTTCACCACAGCAACAATGCACATATTTTTATGAAGCGTATACTTTTACTTACTGCAATGATAACTACTATGGCCATACATGTGCAAGCACAGTTGGGCATAGGGGTAGAGCTGGGTTTTAATGCATCGGACTACAACATAGAAACAAACAACAAACAGAAGCAAACTGACATGAAGTTTGGCGGTAGGCTGGGTGGCTTTGTAGATTATGCATTTGCCAACCATTTTTACTTTCAGCCTGGTATATACCATGTTACTAATGGTTACAAATCCAATCTAGCGAATGGTTATGAACAATATACAATCAGCACTGTGGAGATACCACTGAATATAGTTTACAAAACAGGATTTTTTGAAAACAGCACTTTTTTTGTAGGAGTAGGTCCTTTTTTGGGGTACAACAGAGATGGTGAATACTATATACAGAGCGGTAGTATCATTTCTAAAAAAGATCTTGATTTTGGGAAATGGCCAATAGATGATATACGCAAGCTAGACTTAGGTGGAGGCGCCAACATCGGCTATCAAAATGAAACAGGATTTTTTCTCAGAGCCAGAGCTCAAATGGGGTTACTCAATCTAGTGCCCGGCAAAAACCGCACCTCATCAATGGAGAGCGTGGGTTATTGCCTGTCGGTAGGATATATATTCTACACTAAAAACAAAATGGGTAAAACCAAGATGAGAAAAGGTTACAAACCGATTATAAAAGTAAAAGACCGCATTAAAGTAGAAGACGATAGGCCTGAAAACAGGGTGCAGTAGAAGTGCTAAGTCAGTTTTAACACTTTGGAACAGCAACCTATTGAAAAAATCATTACATTTGCAACGCTTCTAAACATTGCAGCATAATGACAATAATAAACAAGATACTAAAAAGAAAGCTTTTGGTGCTTGTGCTTATGGTTGCGATTTTTTCGGCCAACGCACAAAACAAACGGTATATTACCAACCACAAAATTATAGCCACAGTACTCGGCGAGCATTACGGCATACCGGCGTCGGTGATACTAGCTGTGGCTGCTGTTGAGTCGTCGGGCGGGTCGGGTGCTGTTGCCAAGGTCCTCAATAATCACTTCGGCATCGTTGGTTATAACAATATAGTCAATCATAGAGGTAACAAAAGCCGATACAAACAGTACGATAATGTATATGCGTCTTACATTGACTTTTGTAACTTAATGACTCGCAAAAAGTTTTATGCCAAGCTTAAGAATAATGACAACCCTCAGTTGTGGATAAAAGCAATAAGCCGTGCTGGGTACTCTGAGCAACCCGAAGAATGGGAAAAGAAAATACTGAGTGTGGTGAAATCGAATCGTCTATAATTTTCAAACTAATATTGAATTGCTTTTTGTATAGCTATTGTGTTGTCGGCACAATAGCTTTTTTAATTAGTATCACCTGCAATGCTTGTGAAAAAACACCTGCAATTTGGTGTAACATCATAGTCAAAGATGATATACATCAGCCTTTTAAGCACTATTGTGAACAACATTAGGCTTAATTTTGCGGAGCATAAACATTATTGAAAATGACGACAGAAGTAATAAATACGATGCTAGGCAAAACAGATTATTTGACGTACATAGATAAAGGTATAGACTATGACACATACATGGTCCGTTTAGCTCATGATGCGGCTCATAATACAGACGATAAGTACAAAGAGTACATAAATATGAACCTGCATCGTATACACCGTGTAGAGAAAACCTACCACATGGGCGAGGAAATGAAAAATGTGCTCAACTCGCTCACGCATCCTATACACTGGCTGGTGATAACAGAACACTGGTGTGGCGATGCTGCACAAATAGTGCCTGTAATGCACGCCATATCAATAGCAAGCGAGGGTAAAATAAAAATGAGCCTTGTATACAGAGACCAAAATCCTGAATTGATAAACGCTCACCTAACTGATAATACGAAATCGATACCTAAAGTAGTGCAGTTGGATGCTGAGTATAACGTAACTGGAAGTTGGGGACCAAGGCCTGTTTTCGCTCAGGCGCTTGTAAAAAAGTTGAAAGCCAATCCTGAAACCGCTGCTACTTATGCCAATGAGCTGCACCTATGGTATGCCAGGGATAAACAGCAAACTATAGAAGCAGAGCTGACAGAACTGCTGAGGAAAGCGAAATAAAAATAGTTGGTTGATAAAAAGAGAGATAACTGCAATATTCTTTGCAATGTTATCTCTCTTTTTTTGTTGGTATAAGTTTACACACCAAACTGTGTAAGGTGGTGGTTGAGATGTTTGTACATCATATTGTTCCACTCAGTTTTGTTGAGTGCACCGAACGAATGAGACTCCATACCGTTAAAATGATCGCCACCATGTTGCTGAGTGCGGTGTATATAGTCGATTAATCGTTGTTTTTCTTTTTCGAAATCTCTCTCATCTGTAATAATGAATGCAGGTGCTGTGCGATTGTTGGGCTTGTAAGGAGTTTCGTTTACCACCATTGGTTTCACCAGTAGTTTCAGCATTAGTCCCATTACAAAGCCTGGTTTTTTGTGTTTGTCTTCATACATATATTCGTAGGTTACACTACAGTGTGCCAGCATTTGAGCTACAGACATTTTGCCCCATTTGGGTTGTGTGCTACTGGAAAGCTTATTTATTCTGCCTATTACTTCTTCACATACTTCTTTAGTAAAGATATCGGGTAGTGCCATGTGTATGATTTTTTTATAAAAGTGCAACAAAATTCTGAGAAAAAATATTGACTAGAAGTTACTTGTATGTAAACAGGTGGGCCGCTGGTTTACCATTTGTAGTGAGGCCAGCGGTTCATAAAGTAATATACCGTAGGGCTCAGTTGCCGCAGCTTCACCAAACTCTCAGACTGCTGCTGCACCTGAAAGGCAATAGTAGCTGGTGATAGATAAAACTCTGACATCAGCAGTTTTAAGGTTTCTTCGTAGCCTTTGTTTCGCAAATAGCCATAGTAGTAGTAACGGGCGATCATACATTCATTCCGCTTACTAATAAGAGAATTGTTGCGGCCCTTGCGAATGGTGCCAGATATGCTGCCGTCTTTGATAATGGTGTTGTACACTTTTTGTCCGCGCATAGAGATAGGTTTTGAGGTGCAAAAATAAATAACAACAACAATTCTGTTTTTAGTGATAACACAACAAAAAGCAGCCGTCAATCTGCTGAAACCCTTTCTGGTATTGTTTTGTGACACATTCGACTAACCACCTTCTGCCAATATAAATTGTGGATAACTGCTTTTATTTTCAAAATTTTAATAGGTGGGGCGAAATGTAAAAACAATTACGCCACACGTATAAGGTGTGGCGTAGCAAAGTAAAATTATAATAAAAGTAGTCTACTACGGCACTTCTACCACATTCAGTATTTCGTTGAGTATTTGCTCGCTGGTTACATTTTCAGCTTCGGCCTCGTAGGTAAGGCCTATACGGTGACGCATAACGTCGTGGCATACAGCGCGAACATCTTCAGGTATTACATACCCTCTGCGTTTTATGAAGGCATACGCCTTTGATGCCAAAGCCAGATTGATGCTGGCACGTGGCGAGCCACCATAACTAATAAATGGTTTTAGTTTGCCTAGTTTGTACTCCTCCGGAAAACGGGTAGCAAATACAATATCAAGTATGTATTGTTCTATTTTCTCGTCCATGTACACCTCACGCACTAGTCCGCGCGCTTTCAGTATTTCTTCTGTGCTTACTACTGGGTTTATTTTCACAGCACCAGAAGGGTTGAGGTTGGTACGAATGATGTGTCTTTCTTCGTCTTTTTTTGGGTATGTAATAACTATCTTTAGCATAAAGCGGTCTACCTGTGCTTCAGGGAGCTCGTATGTTCCTTCTTGCTCTATGGGGTTTTGGGTGGCCAATACCAGAAATGGCTCTTCCAGTTTGTAAGTACTGTCGCCTATAGTTACTTGGCGCTCTTGCATGGCTTCCAGTAGTGCACTTTGCACCTTGGCAGGGGCGCGGTTTATTTCATCGGCTAGTATGAAGTTGGCAAATATGGGGCCTTTCCGTACAGCAAACACATGGTCTTGAGGATTGTACACCATCGTACCCAGTACATCGGCTGGTAGCAGATCGGGAGTGAACTGAATACGAGCAAAACGAGCATGTATGGCAGATGCCAGCGACTTGATAGCCAATGTTTTAGCAAGGCCCGGTACGCCCTCCAGCAGTACGTGACCATTGGCCAGCATACCTATCATCAGGCGTTCTACCATGTGCTTCTGCCCTACTACTACCTTATTCAGCTCCATAGTGAGCAACTCTATAAAGGCACTTTGCTGATGAATGCGTTCGTTCAGTTCGCGAATGTCGAAAGATGAAGATATTTCCATTTCTATTGTGCTTTTTTCTCAGTAATGTGGATGTGGTATCAAAAATATAAAGCCAAAGCCACAAAGAGGTATATGACTATTATTTTTAACTTTTCTTAAAAAATGTGAACGTAAGATACGGCTATATTGACTAAAAAGATCGCTTACTACACGCTGTTTCAGGTGTAATGCTCTAATTTCGCCACGTACTGGCAAATAGTTGTGGATGATGATGCAAATAAAGGTCTGCCAAGTGAATTGTATTTATGGAAAATTTTGAACAAAGATGGCTGGATACAGAAAACATGCTCAGAGAGCGGTTTGGTAAACTACCAGATATGGAAGGTATATTGTTTTTGATAGGGGTAAACGAACTGGGCAAATTGCCTCGCAAAAAGTTCTCGAAAGAGCAAAAACAAGACCTAATGCATATAGCTGTGTGTACACTGCTTACGCAGCATGGGTTTTATGAGTTTGTGGGCCGAGACGAAGAGGGCTGGCCACATTTCAACGAAATAGAACCTGTACCCATCAAGGGCATGGCAGAGCAAGAGCGTATGCTGAAAGAATGTGTGATCAACTACTTTGAATAGCTACATAATTTGTATCTAATTACTCCCACTTGTTCGCCACCGTAATAGAACCCTTTTTGGATTCGTGATAACCATTTACTTTATACAAGGTTATGGTATCTGAGTAGTAAGACGACCTATTCATGTTGGCGGCTATTTGTTTACGCACCTGATTGCTGCTGCTCAGGTATTTGAGCGATGGGTCGTGCACCACCGCTATTTTCACCAGACTCGCATTTTCGTTGAAACTGAGTATGCGCACAAAGAAATAGCCCGATTCTTCTTTTTCTGTTTCCATTTCGGCGTCTTCAACTGGTACATTCCTGTAGGGAATGTTCAAAAAAGTAGCATTGCCTATTTTAGATATTGTGGTGGTAAAGTTTTCGTAATGACGGTTGGTGCCGTTTTGGTCCATACGGGTGATGTACAGTGTATGTACGTTTTTAGCATTGCCAGATTTGTAATGATCTACTATCATTTTCACAGCTTCGTTGCGGTCTCTTTCTTCTCCTTTGTTTTTGCCCACCCACTCCACAAATTCTTTGTGAGTGTCTTCGCTATTCTGAATCAGGAAGTAATCAAATCTGTTAGTGTCGCCTACAGCTTTCCATATACCCAGCAGGCGTGCATCTGCTTTTACCATTGGTTTTTCGTCAATAGTATACTTGGAGTAGCTATCGCAACTCGAAACGAAAAAAGTGAGTATCAGACCTAAACTGAATAAAATTAAATTTTTCATAACGCACGTATTTGGATTAAACTTACTAAAAATTTGAAGTAAGGCATAATGTGGCAACATTTTTTTTGATAAATGTGTTCACTTTGCTTTTTCTCAAGGGCTTATACGTCCATAAATTCCCATGCACTTTGGTAGGCATTGAGTTGCTCGGCATAAGCTATAAAATCGGCATAGAATGCCAGCCGCGATAGTGTAGCACTGTCGCCTATTACCACCAGTTTTTTGCGGGCGCGTGTCATGGCTACGTTCATACGCCTGATATCAGACAAGAACCCGATGGTGCCGCTATCGTTGCTGCGGGTCATACTTATATACACTACGTCGCGCTCCTGCCCCTGAAAACTATCGATGGTATTGACAGTAATACTCGCACTGTAGGGCAGCAATGCGGGGGAGTGCTGCATCAGCTCGCGCAGCACATATATCTGCTCTCGGTAGGGTGATATAACCGCTATGCTGGGGAATGTGCCATCGCTAAAGTGGGGCTGCAAAGAGATCACTAACTGGCTGAGGTGACGCAGCAGCAGAGCTGCTTCATCTGGGTTAGAGATGGCAGTTTGTTCTTGTTTTTCTTCGTATCCACAACCAGCAGTATCTATAAAAGCAAGGGCAGTTTCGGTATCATGCAGCAGATGGCTGGCTACTGTGGTGTGTGCCTGTAGTAGATTTTTGTAAAACACACCCGATGAATAACCCATTATATGCTGGTGCATTCGGTATTGCTCGTTAAGCAGTGCTACTGCTTGAGGGTAAAGGGCTATACATTTTTCCAGCAGGGTTATGCTCAGCCCTCGACGAGCAGCATCGGTACTTTTGATGGTGGGCGGCAACTGGCAGTGGTCGCCGGCAAGTATTACTTTTTTGCCTTTCAGTATGGGTATCCAGCAGGCGGGTTCCATTGCCTGACCGGCCTCGTCTATCACCACCGTATGGTAGGTAAGCGAGCGCACGGTATAATGATTGGCGCCTACAGGTGTCGCAGTGATCACTTGTGCTTTTGCTACTACATCGTCTATTATGTATTGCTCCAGCCGGCCCACATCTTTCATTATTTTATAGGCTTCGTCAAACAGTGCTTTGCGCTGCTCGCGCTCTGCCCTCCCAAAACTGCGCTTATACTTGTGGGCCATTTCTTTGAATTCTGAGGCTTGTTTTTTAAGCCGTTTTATATCCTTCATGGTACTGTGGGCAGCCATCTTGCTATCTAGTGTCAGCGACATCAGCCGCTCAGATACCCTGGCAGGATTGCCCACCCTCAGCACATTCAATCCCTCGGCACTTAGTTTGTCAGATAGCAGGTCTACAGCCGTGTTGCTGGGAGCCACTACCAGTATGCGTTCCTCTCCTTGTGCTATCAGTGCTTTTATGGCTTGTACCAGAGTGGTGGTTTTGCCAGTGCCGGGTGGGCCATGCACTACGGCCACATCGGTAGCCGTAAGTATAAGGTTTACTGCTGCCTGCTGCGAAGGGTTGAGCGCAGTATTGGTGTAAGCAGGTGTATCTGTATTGAAGGAGGGAGGGGTGCTACCTGTCAGTACTTGTATCAGTCTACCTTCTTCTTTTTTGTCTGCGAAAGCTGTTGCCAGTTTCAGTGCCTGTTGCATTTCGTCATAGCTGTTATCGTCAAACAGTAGGTCTATACCCAGCTTGCCATTGTCGGCCCAGTCGGGTAGCTCGTCTGTGCGCAGCGATATTTTCAGTCTGTTGCCTCCTATGTGGGTAATAGTGCCCTCTATGCGGTCGTTAGCAGCATCGTGATTAGAGAACAACATAGCAGCACCCCCAAACCTGAATTGATGTGCGAGATCGGTATGGGTGGTTCGCTCCATTTCTACTGTCAGGTATTCAGCCTTGCTCAGCTCTTTTCCTCTTATAGCTACTGGATACCAGGTTATACCATTCGTGCGCCGCTCTGCGGCAGACGAAGATTGAGTAAGCTCCTGATAGTTACGCCTGTCTTCCTCACGCTCTATAAGCAACAGTTGCTGTAGCTGTTTGAAATAGTCCATGGGCAAATGTACTGTGTAGGTAGCTATATGATGCCTATAGGCATTGATTAATGCTTCTCCGTAAAAGTAGAGGATAAAAAACACCCTGCAAGGAGATTACTTGCAGGGTACAAATTATGTTAAAGGCAGGGATGTATTAAGCCTGCTGAGCCACTTCTGTCACGCTGTCTACTTTTCTGTATACAAATGTGGTGCAGATATGTCTGCGGGCAAAACGTGCTGGAGACGGAGCATTAACTAACTTTATGTAGGTAGCTTTTGGCACACCGAAGTACTCATAACTACTACCGTCCAGATACTTGATGAGCAATGTTTCATTTTTGTAGTCGAAATCTACAATAGGTGATGAAGAGGTAGTGAGAGTATATTCTGGCAACTCTTGCAAGCGGCGTTCAGCCGATATACTAACCAAAAAATGGTAAGCCTCTATTATTCTTTTACTTTTCACTTCTGCTTCTTCCTGCTGCTCCGGATTGTCGGCAAACTTGTCGGGGTGCCAGTCTTTCATCAGGTTTCTGTAGATGGTTTTGAGATCTTGCAGCGTAACCTTTTCCGTGACACCGAGCAGCTTTCTGTAGCCGATAATTTTTTTCATACCTGTCCTTTAAAATGAGTTTCTTTTAAACAAAAAATCGTCCCGACATCCGCCGGGACGATCTGCTACCTTTCCTTAGGCTGCGCAAAAGTAGGCTTATTTTATGATAATTTGGTGTATGTGTGTTATTTTATCATGAAGGCATTTTGCTTCGCGTCACGTACATCAAACAGCTTAATGCTTAGTTATTTTTACAGTTTTGCTGTTAGTGCCATCTGTGTACTTTAAAAGGTACATACCAGTGGGTAGCTCAGCAACATCCACAG
>CAMDNC010000112.1 GCA_945902755.1 Flavipsychrobacter stenotrophus | reverse complement strand
TACAATGTGCACAACGATAAGCTATGGGCCCGTTACAGAAACGGATTCATAAAGCGCGATGAACTCCGCTGGAAACGCATGTGGCTCATGTTGCTCGACTTTAAAGTAGCAGATACCTCGCTCGCTCACGAGCTCAGCACAGCCTTTCTCGAGATCTTGCCCTCTCAAACCCTTTTGATACCTCACGCCAAGGAACTACTGGAGCACTGCAAGGGAAGGTACGAGATGCACCTCATCACCAATGGTTTCGAAACCACACAGCGGCTGAAGCTACAGTACTCAGGCATAGCCCGTTACTTCACGCACCTCATTACCTCTGAGCGCAGCAATAGCATGAAGCCCTACAAAGAAATATTCGACTATGCACTGGCAGCAGCCGGCGCCCAAGCCGAAGATAGTATCATGATAGGCGATGCGGTGGAAATAGACATTAAGGGTGCCATCAATGCTGGTTGGCACAGTGCTTATTACAACCCCCTTTCACTCCCACATACCCACAAGCCCACTTACGAGGTCAGCCATCTATCGCAACTGATGGAGGTGTTCTGATAGCTCCCCGTGGCTACTACTTACAGCAGCACATTGCCCGTCATATCTGCCGGTATAGGCAAGCCCATATACGACAGTATGCTAGGTGCTAGGTCGCCCAGTTTACCGGGTTTCAGCGTGCCTGTATAGTCATTCGCTATCACAAACAGCGGCACAGGATTCAGAGTATGCGCAGTATTGGGGGTGCCATCTTCGTTTATCAGGTAGTCGGCATTGCCGTGGTCTGCCGTCAGGAAGATAGCATATCCGTTTTCCAGTGCTGCGGGCACTATACGGCTCACACACTCATCCACAGTTTCTACCGCTTTCACCACCGCGCTCCACACTCCGGTATGCCCCACCATGTCGGCATTCGCAAAGTTCAGACATATAAAGTCGGCAGACTGTGCCATTATTTCAGGCAGTATCGCCTCTGTTAGTTCTCTGGCACTCATTTCTGGTTGCAGGTCATAAGTGGCTACAGTCCTCGGCGATGGTGCCATTATGCGCCGCTCACCCACAAATGGTTGCTCACGCCCGCCCGAGAAGAAGAACGTCACATGAGGATACTTTTCAGTCTCGGCTATGCGTATCTGGGTTTTGCCGTTTTGCTCCAGCACCTCGCCCATAGTGTTGGTCAAGTCTTTGTTCACAAATAGCACATCCACACCTTTGTAGCTCTTATCATACTCCGTCATCGTTACATAGTGTAGCTGCAGCGGATGCATGTTCTCCTCATGGTGTGCCTCTTGGGTAAGGGCAATGGTTATTTCCCTGCAGCGGTCTGTCCTGAAGTTGAAGCAGATCACCACGTCGCCATCCTTTATCACAGCAGTGGGTGCTCCAGTGCTGTCGCACACTATTATCGGTTGTATAAATTCGTCGGTTATATTGTTGTCATACGCAGCCGCTACTGCTTCCAGTGGCGCAGTGGTATGTGTGCCCACACCATGCACCAGTGCATCATAGGCTACTTTCACACGCTCCCAGCGTTTGTCGCGGTCCATGGCATAATACCTACCGGTGATGCTAGCCAGTTTACCACCAGTTTTTGTCAGGTGTTGTTGCAGTTGTGTCAGGAAACCCAGCCCGCTTTTAGGGTCGCAGTCTCTGCCATCTGTAAAGGCGTGCACCGCTACATTGGGCACCTCATGTTGCTGTGCCAGTGTCAGCAGGTCTTGCAGATGGCTGATGTGGCTATGCACACCACCATCACTTACCAGCCCCATCAGATGCAGCGTAGTGCCTGCCTTTTTTGCAGCCTCCAGTGCCGCCAGTAGCACTGCACTATTGGCAGCCTCACCATCTCTAAATGCCACATTGATCCGTTGCAGCTCCTGATACACTATTCTGCCCGCACCTATGTTCAGGTGTCCCACCTCCGAGTTGCCCATTTGTCCCTCGGGCAATCCCACAGCTTCGCCACAGGTTATTAGTTCGGTATTGGGGTATTTGTTATACAGAGATTGTACAAATGGTACATGAGCATTTGCTATGGCATCAGACGCTGGTACAGCACCATGACCCCAGCCATCCATTATAATGAGTATTGCTTTGCGAGACATACCACAAAATTAATCAAAATACCGTCCTACCGTAACTTCCACTTCATTATAACATATCCATACCATTTTTTGGTACAATATTTGAACATACTTATTTACATTTCTGATAGTGTGTGTGAGAACGATGGAAACCTGACAGGAAACGGAAATGTCCTGTAAGTGCAGGAGACCACAAAGGGCATCTTTTTCAAGACGCCCTTTTTTTATTATCAGTTAGTTATGTTCAGCTAGTAGTTACAGCCCAGTTATGCATATACCCAGTGTCATAGGCGTCAGTGCTGGGCCGGCATTGTCTTTAAATACATTGGTGATGTTGTATGACGCAAATAGCGTAAAGTTGCCGTAACCCACACGGGCAGTAGCAGCAAAGTTCCAGGGGCTCAGGTAGCGTTTAGTACCTATTTTGTCTTTTATGTTAGTACCTTCTACTGAGCGCAGCCCCTTAGTATGTCCGCTCAGCAGTGTACCCACTTGTAGCCCTATAGCCGCCTTAAAACCTTTATTACGATTGTAAGGATTGCTAAAGTACCTCAGTTCAAAGGGCGCTTGCAGATAAGCCGTGTTAAACTTATAGCGTTTATAGTTAGCAGTATCTGTTACAAAAGTAGCATCCACACCTCTAGTACCAGTGTCCGATACCGATAACAGTTGATTGTCCATATATACCGTAGTAGTACTGATACCCAATCCTGCTGCAAAGCTCAGTTTGCTTTTTTTGATAGGGAAATCATAGCACAGATAAGTGTTAAATGTATACGCAAATGGTTTAGTGCTCACACCGCTATCTGGTTTGTTTATCCAGTTGGTATACCCAAACTGCACCATCAAAAAATCGCGTGCAGGCTTCACTACGGGTGGAGGCGTAGCATTGCTGTTTATTTTCTGGTCCTGTGCCACAAGCCGTGCGGCAGATAAGAGCAATAGGGCAGTGATGGCAACAATATTTCGCATAAACAGATATTAGGGCGCAAATATAATAGCTGTAGCATGGATAATTTGTTAAAAATGCAAATTGATAATACACCACGCCCCATACACCACTCCCACCTTTAACAATACATAGGCCACTTTTTGCAAGTTTCGGCTTGATTATTGTACACCATTCACCGATAAGACATTGTGCAGAACGACTAAAGCAACAACAAAATGAACTCCGAAAAACTAATCAACATCTTCACCATAGTATTTATAATAGCCGCCGCAGTTGCAGGTATACTCTACCTCAGTATCAATATTCTCAGCTAGGTTAGTTGGATGTTCTATAGATTAATGGCTTCAACCCTTCCTAAGTAATCTTTCGTCACACGGCCGTTTTTATTAATAATCGTATTGTCGAAAATTTACTACACAAACCAGAGCAATGACAATAGCCGCAGTAAAGCAAAAGCTACATTCATATATAGATCAAGCCAACATGGATGAGCTTGAGGCGATATGTAAATTATTGGAAGGCAACAAAGGCATGTCTATTGATGGTGAAACCATCGCAGAGCTAGACAATAGATGGAACAACTATACATCAGGTACATCAAAAACATATACTCTAGAAGAGTTTTCAGAAAATATCAAGAGTCATAGAAGCAATTCCAGTTGCTTAGTTTAGAGCCCCTCACCCCGGATACCCATATTTCACCAGTTCTGCTTCCATAGCCTCATACACCTGTTGTTTCAGGGTGGGCAGGTCGGCCATAGTTAGGCCAGTTACAGGTATGGCAGGCAAGTACACTACTCTGTTTTTTCCGGGCCATAGTTTCCACCAGCCACTATAGTGCCACCGCTTCACGGTATCTGGAAAAACTACGGGTAGTATGGGTGTTTGGCTAGTTATAGCCAGCCTGAAGGCACCATCATAAAACGATTTCAGTGGTGCGCCCGTTTCGTTAAAAGTCCCCTCCGGAAAAATCAGTATATCACTCTCCTTTTTCAGCACCCGCCACATCAGCTTCATGCTTTTGGCGCGGCTTTCGGTGCTGCTGCGGTCCACCATTATAGCTATCTGCCGGTACAGAAAACCCAGCAGTGGCACCTTGCTAAATTCTTTTTTGCCCAGCGCCCTAAAGTATCCCGGCAGTGCCGGAAACAAGATCACCGTATCCAGATAAGAAATATGATTGGCCACTATTACATGCCTGCCACTTTGGGGGCGGCTGCCCAGCACACGCACAGGCATACCCGTTATCAGTAGCCAGCATTGCGCCCACACCCGCACTATACGGTATATGGCCCTACGATACACCATATCGTTGCCAGCCGCCAGCAGCATAAAAAAAGGAAAACATATCAGTAAACCAGCCAAAAAAGTAATAGCCGCATACACAGCAAACAAAGGCTGTAGCAGTTTTTTTACCACCATGCGCTATTGTGTCATGTGTGGAATCATAGGTCTGCCCACTACTTGCCTACCAGGCCAGGGTATCATAGCCATAAATATACCCAGCGCTATAAACGAGCACCAAAACAAGCGTTTGAACTTCCGGTCATCGTCCATATTCTTTTTGGTCACAGCATAGCCTACGTGCACCAGTATCAGTGCTATTACCATTGAGGTGCTGTGCTCCACTGCCCAAAAGCGGCTTGCCGCATCTTTCATCACACCCGGTGAGCTCAGCATACCAGTAGCTACTACTCTGGTATAATACAGGTAGCCGCCTATAAGCAACTGCAAATCACAAAATATCAACAATGCCAGCGCCATCTGCTTGTTCACAGGCTTAAATTTCCTGTTGCCCATCATACCCATAAGGCTCTGAATAACTACTATTACCGCAAACAGCAGTAAAAAATAGCGCAGATAACTATGAAGATAAACGAAGTTTTGCGTCATTGATTGCATGTTGGTACACTTTTGTGATGCTAAGTTAATGTCTTATTCCCAAAAAAACTGATTGCACTGCCTGATTAACATTTACCCTTATCCATTTGTTAATCACTACCAGTTCATTCTTTGGCGTAGGCTCATAATATGGGCAGTGTGGTGTTTGCCATGCCACGCATACAGTGCCACCATCTCCCACAGCGGAAACGACCGCCCCTTCTCTGGGTGGTAATACGTACGTGTCCAGTCAGCTGGGTTCATTTGCTCCAGCACTGCCACCATGCGGCGGTGCAGTGCATGCAGTAGCGTCACAGATACGTTTACCGGCACAGAAGCCACATCTGGCAATACTGCCCACGCATTTTCGTCATAGGGCTTTACCGTAGGGTTGTCTTCGGTCAGTGCCAGTTTCAGTCTTATGTAGGCATTCATATGGCTGTCTGCCACATGGTGCACCACTTGTTGTATCGTCCAGCCTCCTGGTCTGTAGGGCACTTCAAACTGTGCTGCGTCTAGGTTCTCTATACACACATCCATCCACGATGGCAGCGCCTTTATATACGCTATCCATTCGTCCATCAGCTCCGGAGTATAGTTTTCGGGGCGCTCGTACTTACCTATCGGGTATTGCAGTTCTTCAAGTGTTGGTTCCATTCGTTTACAGATTTATTAGTTTTTCCTTAGGCTTACTGTATGCTTTTTTGTAAAACGCCACTTCACCTTCAGTTGGTTTATAGCACTTCTTATTACGTGAGTATCGATTGCGATGGCTGAAGTATTCATCAGTTATATCACCACCATTGGTACACACTATTACCACATCAGGCTCCGCATATCGGGTCTTTTCGGTATACAGTGTTTGGTAGTCGTCCATGCAGTAGTTGTCATATCCAGCATTCACTATTTCTATGTTCTCAAACTGTCGCTGTAGCAGATAAGCTATAGTATAGTCATCATCTAGGTAGGGGTTCAGCACCCTCGAGTCACCTAGCAGCACCACCCGCTGCCTAGTCTTCGGAAACCTGAGTTCTTCGTCGCTCCGCAATCCTTGTTTGTTAATAGATACCCTCCATGTTTTACGGCGGGTCGGTGTGCCCTCGTCATCTTTATTATCAGCCCTCTCCTTTACACAGTCACCCAGTGTTGCTGGTCTTTGTTTGTCCTGAAAAGTCAGCCCGCTCTTATAACCCATGTTTTTCCTTATCACCTCTGCCATACTTTGTGCTGCATAGGCTGCTCCCGCCCTCGACCAGTCGCCCACCACAGGGTCGCGCCGTCCATCATTCACCGCCGACCACTCTGCTATCGCAGGCGTTATATCACTGATGTCTATCTTCAGGTTGGTGCATATCTGTTGTATATAAGGTATGCCATACATATTGGCCACAGTGTAAAACTTACCTACCTCAGGTGTCATTACCAGCACCACCAGTTTCACATTATCACTGTCGGTAGCTGCTTTCAGGTTGGCTAGGTGTTGGGTATACCTCCGGCACAGGTCGCTATACAGTATGTTGCCCGGCATTTCTTCCAGCAGTTCATCTCCTGGCACCTTGGGGTATTCCTCCACCATAGTTTTACGGCCTATGGCATTGGTCATCTCATTGATGTTTTGTTTGGTGCTGCCAGCGTTGCCACAGCTTGCAACTGCCAGTGCACACAAGGGCATTAAAAACAAAAAAGAAATCAACTTTGTCATAAGCAACTATTGTAACAGCTATAGCAATCGCCCCCTAAAAATAAGCCTAAAAAAAATAGCCCCACAACATGGAGCTATTTTAATAGTTATTTGAAGGTTATTTATTTCTTCGCTGGTGCAGCAGGCTTTTTAGGTGGTGCAGCCGACTGTTTTTCCAGATCTTCCACCATTTTCACCTTACTGCTGTTAGGCTCTATACCCAGTATTTTCTCTTTATACAGTTTCAGGTTCTCTTTCTCTTTTTTGTTGAAGCTTACATACATCAGGTATTCATAGGCCACTTTCAGGTCATTCTTTTTTTCATAGTTCGGACCTACTTTTTCTAGCCATTTTTCAAAGTGAGGTGTAGCCAATCCTGTTGTAGCTTCAGAGTCTATCGCCGCAGCTACACGTGCTTGCCAGTAGTAAGCCGATGGTTGTGTAGCACCATGTTTCGCCTCAAATTCATTGGCTGCAGTCATTGCATTACTCCAGTCTTTGCAGTAGTAATACATAATCACGCGCCATACATAGTCAGCCGCCTGCGCTTCTGGGTTGGCATGCACCAGATTACTATACCACTCAGCCGATTTGCAATATTCTTTTTTGCTCTTAAATGCTTCTGCCACATCTCTGTACACATCAGTTTTGTTGCGGGCAGTATCGCCACTTATACCTTTTGAGTAATAAAACCCTGCCGAATCTAGCATGTCCATTTTCATAAACAGTTTACCATACTCTATATACGCACCAGGTAGTATTTTCTTAGCATCCTGCATCCCAAAGTATTTACGCAGATTGTTCAGCGCCTGTACAGAGTCGCCACAGTTTATCTGCGAAAAACCCAGAATACCTGTCAGCTCAGTTGCTTTGATAGCATCAGTTTGTCCGTTCAGTAGTTTTTCAGCTTGTTTAGCTGCATCGCAGTAGCTCTGTGCCTGATACAGCGCGCGTGCATACTCCAGTTGGTCGTCTGGTGTGTTGTCAGAGTGCGACAGATATTCCTCCAAATTGGTCAGTGCTACTTTATACTTACCAGAGCGGGTATAAGCATTAGCCAGTGCCTTATAGGGCAGTGGGTTAGCATTGTCAGCTTCTTTAGCGCGTGCATAGTTGTCAAGTGCGCTTTGGTAGTTGCGGGCTTCATACCACAAGTCACCTATCCTCGAAAAACCCAATGAATTGGTCTTATCCTTTTCTGTCACCATTTCATAGTTGTTCATCGCTTCACCGCCACCGCCAGGTATTTTGCGCATCGCATCACCCAGACCTATGTGTGTTTCGGTGTTGTCACCACTAGCATTTTTCAACAGTACTTCCTTATACCATGCCACAGCTTGGTTATAGTCGCCACCCTCGCTATAGGTGATGGCGTCTGCAGCATATTTCTGTGGCATCCAGTCTTTTTTCTTTGCTTTAGCAGCCAGTTCCTTAGCTATTCTGTTACCATTTGCTACGTCTTTGTTGGCAAATGCTACACGTGCAGTACCAGATATGTTGGCAAGATCTGCTGGAAACTTAGCAAATGTGGCACTAGCGCCTGCTATATTGCCCATTTCCAGTTGCACCAGCCCCAGATAGTAGTTCGCAAGTGGGTCTTTATCAGCCAGTGGTGCCAGCGCACTCTGTGCCGATTTATACTTCTGATAATTATACAATTTTATGCCGTTCTTCACAGCTGCATCCTGCGCCATCGCATTGCAACCAAAGGCTGCAAACGCAAACATCATCATTACTTTTTTCATGTTGTAACTCATGGAACTTTATTGTTTGATTAAAATAGTTAATTAGTATTGATCTGCGCATCCCGTATGATCATCTCTGATCGTGTAGGAAACAAGTGCTGATGAAAAAATATCAATTGCCCCCGCTGCTGACTTAAGAAATTTGCAAATCCCGTGCCAAGACCAGGATAACTCTCACTGTTGATGTAGTAAAGGTTGCGCGTCAGCGGATAGCTTTTCAAGGCTATATACGCCTGATAGGGCTGCAAAAACTCCCCTGTTTTCTCATTTTTTATAGCAGCAACTTTAACATTTTTTATAAATGCACCCGTGTTATTAGGGTCGCTTGAATCACTCACATACCCCAGCCCCACAAATCCTATTGCCTTTGGGTTCTTAGCCACATAGTCTACCACCTCATAGTTGCCCTTTGCCGCAAACACATTTTTGCCCAGCGCCTCACCCTTCAGCACAGAATCCATTATATACCGCACCGTACTCGATGCCTGATCGTCAAACACTACTGTGTAAGGTGTTTTGTAGGCTCCCGTCAGTATACCCTTCAGCGTAGCCATATCTAGCAGCGTATCCTCCGACTCATTATTCAGCACCACAGCTATCGCGTCCCTTGCCAGCCCCAGTTCCGTCGGAAAAATCTTACGTTGTTTGCACAGCTCTTTTTCTTTTTCACTTAGTTCACGGGTCACCAGTATTATTCGCGCCTTTCCATCAAAGTAATCCTTAAAACACTCCGACTCTGGCTTATAATGCACATGCACCTTAGCATCCGGAAAGCTACTGTCAAACACCCTGCTTTGTAGCTCCATTACTGGTTTGAAAGTCTCGTCTACGCTTATGTCTATCTCTCCTTTACCCAGCGTGTCGGGTGGCGCTGGTCTATCATCGCAAGACGATAAAAAGAGCAACAAACATATAATTAAAAATTTTCCACTATTGTACATAAGGAACGCAATTTTACTCAATAAATTTTAAGAATACAGGTTGTTATATCTACTGTAACAATAATTTAACAGCTATTCACAAGCCTATATTTTACCTTTTTCACCACATAGTTGCTGCGCCTATTTATAACTGGCATGTTTTTATTGTTTTAGGTCGCCACTCACTTCCCTAAAGCATTACTCACCGCTATTACTGCTGTTTCTTATGTCGGTTATGCCTCTATACACCCTGAACCCCCCATACAGCATCATCACCCCGCCCAGCACATACGCTGCAGTAGGTGGCAACGCTATAGTCCCAAACACACGCATACCCAGCACCAGTACACCCAGCACCACATACACCACTCCCATGCCCACATTTAGCCTAGTGCGCAACTTATTTATACTGCCCGACGACCCAGTTCGTTCATTCAAACTCATACTAAACCGATTTTTTAGTTATTGTTACAAAGGTAACAGTCTATTACTACAAGCTATAGAACCCTAATCACTATCATTCCATAAAGTTTTGTCGATATCGCCTCATTTTTATACCTGCTTTAACAGGTGGTGCGCTAGTTATTTCCCTCTTTCACCCCAAATAGAGTCGTTTATATCCAATATTACTACTTACATTTGTGCTCATTTTTTAATGTATACCCAGCCCCACTAATACATATTTCTAATGAGATTTTTACACCTTATCCTTATACTCCTTCTTTCGGTCACCAGCACTCATGCTCAGTACTCCAAATGGGATAGGGTATACAATTACAAAACCTATCACACAGCGTTTACCTTCAGCAATCCACTAGGGGGTGCTGTTAAGGCAGGTGGTGGAGTAGAGCATAGGTTGGGCAACTTCTCCTACATGGCATCCTATTATATATACAACGGTGCATACCCCGGCGCCATGACCGATCTCGACCTTCGCATTTACCAAAACCGACATTACGAACATTCCATACGCAGAAAGTGGTCCTATCAAAATTTTTACTACCTCCGTGGGTTCTATGGGTTAGCCGCCTTCGATGGCGACCGCATGTTGTTATTCGATTACCCCAAAAACATCACCTGGGATTATCTCCTCTATTATGGAGGCTCGGCCGGCATCGGTCGCAGGTATTCTCGTGGTGCTTTTTTTATCACTGTCAAGGCGGGTCTCAGAGGCACACTCGTCGACGAAATGGAAGAACAAGCCAAACCGCTTTACCGCTTATTTTATTTCACTGGCCCCGGCTCCATTTTCGAGCTCAACTTCCAAACCGGATTACAGATATTGTAGGTGCAGTATCTCTCGTTATTGTGTTGTTGCTATATTTTTGGGTCAGCACCGTAAACGAGTATTTCTACCCCACTCATGCCTTAGCGGGTCTCCATTGCTATTCGCATGAAGACCCGCTAAGTACTTACTACTCAGTCCTATTTACTTTTTACCTTCCACCGCTTTTTTAAGCAATTCCAGCCCTTTTCTATTCGTTTTTTCCATTCCTGCTTTTGCACCAAACAGCCACATAAAAAACGCATCACCCATCCCCGACTCTAGCTTGAACTCTTGTTTCACTTCTACACCATTCACCGTTTCCATAAAGTAATATTCAAACGTAGGGTGGGCTACAAATGGCTTCTGTATATCGCACTTCATACCCACATAGCTCATAGGCGTTACTTTCACTATTTCCTGATAGCCCAGGTCTTCACCCTTATTGCCATCCCAGCGGTATTGCGCACCTACTGTACCATCCGTACCACGTACTTCATATTTCTGCTCTGGGTCTTCCGCCAAAAATGGCGACCACTTCGGAAAGTTTTTCAGGTAGCGCACCATATCATACACTTCTTCTTTCGACCCCTTTACCGTCACAGAGTTCACCAAGCTTATCGTCTTTAGTCCGCTTGCCTTATACAATCCATATCCTACAAACGCAACCAATCCTGCTGCTATTACTAATACTATTGTTATCACTGTCTTTTTCATATTTTTAGAAGTTTTATTGAATGGTTTACATAGGTTGAATTGCTCTTACCTCTACCGTTCCTCCCATCAATAAAATAGGACAGTTCTTTGCCATTTCCACAGCCTCATCCATGCTGCCTGCTCTTACTATCATGTTGCCACCCAGTGTCTGGTTGTCAGCCACGTGTATGCCCTCTACTACAGTTTTGTCTGCACGTATTTGTTTTCCTTCATAGCCTAGCTGATGGGTGCTCACCAGTTTTTCTTGCATAGCTATCTGGCCTATAAAGGCACCCCAATGCTGATGCATTTCGTTCATTTCAGCGTCAGTTGGCTGATAGTTGTTGTTGGGTTCGTATCTGAACACAAGCATAAATTCGTTTGTCTGTACCATTATTTTTTGTTTTGATTGTTTATAATGATACAAATGTAGAGTGCCGTGTCGGGGCCATTCTTGCCATAGGACAAGAAATCAGTTACACCGAAAATTCTTTTAATTTTCTGAAAATAGACCAGTGCAGGAATAGTATAGTAGGCGGTGCAAAAGCCGGTATAATACAGTAAGGAAAAATAGCCAATACATCCACCCCCATAGCACCAGTATCTATCGATATTTTGGTCAAGACATTAGCCGCAATAGCCGTAAACAATATGTCTACAGTCCCAAAGATGTTCCACACATAAGTCAGCCCCTTGGCATAGCTTTTTTTCTGCACTATAGCCCTGGCCACATACACACTACTTATAGCAGTCAGTATATCGCCCACGCCAGCTATATAGGCAAATGGCTTTGGCAATGCATGATACATGCCTAGCAGCACAAAGAACACCCCTATCACCCTAAACAAGTGCAGCCGCACCAGCGCTTTTATAGCAGTCTTTTCTACTATCGTTGTGTAGATTTTGGTATTCACCACAAAAAAGAACAGCAAAAACGCATACGGAAAAGTAGTGCACAGCAGCACCCTTGGCGGAAAAGAAGTGGCTTCGTACCAGCCATTCATAGCACCGTAAGTGATGTAAGCTACATACCCCACAAAGAACGCTATCAC
>CAMDNC010000111.1 GCA_945902755.1 Flavipsychrobacter stenotrophus | reverse complement strand
GTCATGGGCACAAAGCACCCCTTGGGGTGCTTTTTTTATGTACTAAGCTTTCCAATCCTAGCTGTTTATGCTTGCTACGAAGTATATTGTTATCTAGAGTCAATAAATAAAGTTGTTTCTGTATTTTTACTAATTCCATGTCCAATCTTTCTAGTTACTTATTGAAGTTATCTAAGCTGAAGGTCGACAGGTCTAAAGGAGCACCAGCTCCCCACAAAGCAATTTTGTTGATTTCGGTAATTCAACTAATCGATAGCGGTTTCATTATTGATAACAAAATCGGGATTACGCCTGAGTTAGTTGCTCGGTTTAAAGATAATTGGAGGTTACTTGTTATAGATGATAGGTTTAATCCAAATTTTTCACTACCATTTTATCATTTAAAAAGTGACAAGTTTTGGAAACTAAAGACAATACTCGGGAAAGAAATTTTGCTGACTTCCTCCTTTTCTATTAGGAGCTTCACAACGTTAAAGGATGCAGTTGATTTTGCTTATTTCGAGGATGACTTTTATAGTCTTTTGATGGACGGTAAAAACAGAGTTGCTTGTATGGAAAACCTATTAAGCGTTTATATGTTGGGACGTCAACTGCCTTACTTGGTTGACGATACTTTTAGTAAGGTTGAAAGTCAAATATTGCATGAATCCTCTGCAGATTATACCACAAATGTAAAAATGTTAGATGCTGAAGATGTTTTTGTTAGAGGTGGAGTATTTAAGAAAGTAATACCACGACAGTACGACTATACTTGTTGCATCTCCAGAATGAAAATAGTAGCAACAAGGGACATACAAATGATAGATGCCTGTCACATAATTCCATTTTCAGAATCTTACGATGATACGATAAAAAATGGCATTTCTCTTTCTCCTAATCTTCATAGGGCATTTGATAGGTTCCTTATTACGATTAATCAAGATTTTGAAGTGATCGTATCAACTGAGTTTAAAGAATCTGGATATCACTCAATTAGAGATTTTCATGGCAAGAAAATTCATTTGCCCCAAGAGCAAAAATACTACCCGTCATTAGAAAACCTTAAATGGCATAATGACCGTTTTATGAAATTGCAATCAAATTGCTGAATATAGTGGCTATTTAATTTTGTTTCTATTATATAGACAGATAAAAATAGTCCGTTCAATGGCTGTTCTTCTTTTTTTGGGATCCACTTGCAATTTGGTTTCTAAAGCCTATTTCGATCGATTCAACGAATTTAATATATCACCTTGTTTCCAAGTTTTGCCTGTCTGGGGCACAAAATGAGACCTGAGCGGCTACCAATACCCAACCTCACTTATTTTTCCCCTGCTCCACCATTGCGCCTTATCTTAACAGCTATCCCTATATGTTTTACATTATACGTCCACTCGGTTAGCACTATTGACATGCAAAGACCTTCAAGCTCGGAAACTACACCCACCGTCAATGCAATTTCCCAAAAAGGTGATACAATGCCGAAGCCCATCGTTGCCACCGTAGCTGCGAGCAGCGTAACGCCAAATATTTTGGCGCTTGCCGCATGATAGCTGGCTCCCCTCCTAAACTTTGCCCAATCTAAAGCATACCGGATCGCTTCAAGCCCTATAATGCCTACAATGCCCGCTTTATATACTGTATAAACGGCTGGAAAGCTAAACCAGATACCCAGAAGAACACCCAGAAAAAATACAGTGTCTGCAATGCTGTCCCATTGACGCAGTGATGCAGTTTCCACCCCCCAGCGCCGTGCCAGCTTACCATCATAAACATCACTGGCTGCCGCAATGCACATCAGTAAAATATAGGGTAGACCAATAAACTGGCAATACCCAAACACGATAGCTGGTATCGTCAGTAGAAACCGTAGGTATATCAGTAACCATGGAATTCGCGCTCGCATTATCAACAATTATGCAAAGTAAGGTATGCAAATAAAAAAAACTTTCACTTCACCGTAGCTTGTAGCTACGGCGGGCATGGTAGCCGGTATCCGTCCGGCTTTCCCGTGTTTAACATAGTACCCCCCGCTCAGCATATTCTTCCAGTATAATTATTCAGCCGCTGTTGGTCTTATTTCCAGACTAACAGCCTAGCGCAGGATTGATACAACTAATAAATAATCTCTTGTATGGCTCGATGTTTTGTCTGTTCGGTAAACAAAATGAAAAATAGTACTCTTGTCGAAAGAATACCTTTTTAGAATATTTCTAAAAGAATACAATACCTATTTACTTTTGCGACTCAAACACTCACCCCATCCACCCATTCCCCATATCAAAATACTCACCTTCAGCCTGGTTCTCAAAATTCACACTCAGCCCTAACGCCACCAGCCTTGACATTGTTTTTTTGTCCAGTACCATTACCTCATTTTGTATATATTTCACATGGTAGCAATTACAAACATGCAAAAAAGCATTTGCCTCTGCAACCAACCTTCGTACCCCCTCCACGTCAGTTTCCAGATACGTTAGCATTTTGTCCATTTTTTCGGCAAATCCGCCCCAGCCTGGGTTGGGTTCGAAGTATAGCGCAGAACCATCCTCATGCTCCCCATCATCACCTATGCTATCGTCTCTGTCTTCCCAGCTATCAGGTACTAGTACCGTCATGCTTAGCAACTCCTCTATTCCTTTATCAGCACTAGTTAGTAGTGATATTTTGTATTGAGATGCAGCATACGGTATCACTTCTCCGTCGTCGTCGTTTACTAGTAACGAAAGGTAAAAATCTACCTCTTCCAGTTCAAAACTCACTACAGCATGATTTACCTCTTCTACATATTGCACATTTACAACTATTGGTTTGTCATTTTGATACTTTACACAATGTGTGCTAAGCAGAATTTGGGTGACGTTATTACTTTTGCAATGCAGCTCATCTATTGCTTTTCTAATAAAATAATCATATTGAAAATCCATATTTCATATATTTATGCTAATATACACTTGACTATCACTACATCATTCACCTACCTTGTTTATTCACACATTTTTTGTATTTTTATTTACAAAATTCACAGAATTGAATATCGAAATCACCCTTCTTCTCAATGAGGCATACTATAAAGAAGCCTATACCCAAACCCTCAAAACCCGGCCATCGCATCAACTCTTGCCTATTTTAGCAGCAGCAGCAGTAGCATATGGTGTCATATCACTTTTTTCCACACCTCCATACTGCAATAATTCCACACATATCATCATTTCATCGGGATACATACTCGGAGGCAGCATTATACTATGTTCTAGGTATTATGCTCGCAAAAAATGGCTGAATGATCGATTTAGGAGTAAATTATTAGGTCAGACAGTGAAAATGACATTTACAGATACGGCTTTAATATCCGCTGGGCCTTTTACTTCTGGCGAAATGTTATGGACAGGCATGAAGTCTATTGCACAAACTAAAAAGGGCATTATTCTTCGCCCCGAAAACGGCATTATGATCTACCTCCCCAAATCCGCTTTCCATTCTCAGCAGCACATCGATGCCATTCTCAGTAAGGCCAAAGCAATGTAATCCGCAGAACCAAATTCATGTATTGATTCCAATTTAAAGCTTGCAGCGCCAGCTTTAGCAATTTTCATTTTCTACAGTCTCCATAAATTCGCCTATCATTTGTTTCATTGCTATTAGCTGACTTATTTTTTCATCTATAGCCTGCATTTTGTCCTTTAGCACACTGAGTTTTTCTGCTATGGTCATTTTATTGCTATACCATGCATCCATCAAGTTGCCTATTTCATTGATGGTAAAACCTATCGATTTTGCATCTTTTATCAACTCCAGTTTTTCTACAGTTGCCTCGTCATAATGAAAATAGTTGTTAGAGGTTATTTTTTCATCTCTTTTACCCTGTATCAACCCCGATTTTTCATAAAATCTTATGGTATGTGCAGTTATCCCAGTGCGTTTTGCCAGTTCGTTTATAAGCATACCACAAAAATACATCAACAAAAAATAAATTACAAGTATAGACTATACTCTATGGTTGTAGGTTTTAAATACTTACCATACTTTTGCCAAATAAAAAATTGTATAATTTATTAGTATGGCAACTGCATTGATTACTGGTGCTTCCAGTGGTATAGGTTTAGAGTTAGCTCGGGTTCACGCCTCCAGGGGTGGCGATCTGGTATTGGTAGCCCGAAACAAAGCTAGGTTGGATGAATTGAAAACCGAACTCGAGAAAACCTACAAAGTGAAAGTAGTTACAATCGGCAAAGATCTTTCAGCTCCCGATTCTGCTTTAGACGTTTACAACCAAACTACCAAAAGCAACATTCAGGTCGACTACCTCATCAACAATGCTGGTTTTGGCGATTTTGGTATGTTTACCGAATCCGATTGGAACAAAGAACTGCAAATGATCAACCTCAATATCACCACCCTTACCCACTTCACAAAACTATATATCAAAGATATGGTCAGTCGTGGTAGTGGCAAGGTAATGAATGTAGCTTCAACTGCTGCTTTTCAGTCAGGTCCTACTATGGCAGTCTACTACGCTACCAAGGCTTATGTATTAAGTTTTTCTGAGGCTATAAATAACGAAGTCAGCAACAAGGGCGTTACTGTTACCACATTATGCCCTGGTCCCACCGAAAGTGGTTTCCAGTCTGCCGCTGCCATGGAAGAAAGTGCGCTTGTAAAAGGCAAAAAATTACCTACCTCAAAACAGGTGGCAGACTATGGCTACCAATCTATGATGAGCGGCAAAACAGTAGCTATACATGGATTAATGAATTATCTAATGGCAAATTCTGTCAGGTTCTTTCCAAGATCTATTGTGGTTAAAATCACACGTATGATGCAGGACAAAGCATAACTATTTCCTCCACACAGGGGCTAACTGCAAGAGGAGCAATCTTCTTTCATCCTAAAATTGTGGATAAAATAACCTCTACCTCACCCCACTTTGGCGCGTTATTTGCGGCTCAGGGTGGGGTAGTGGTGTTCCTTACTGTTCTCATTTTGTCACACATCACCGTCCATCTATACCCTTGTTCTAATACTTAAATACATTACCATCTTAAAATACCCATCACGTTCATGAATCATTACATGTTAAGTATAAAACGCATAAAATAAATACACAAAATATATCTTCCACCTCCAAAAACCAGGAAAAGTGAATAGTATTGATAGTCAATGACTTATGCCCAAAAACATAGGAAACAACCGGAAACAAACCGGAAAATCATCCAAACATATACCAAATAAGTCCGTAGTAATAACTTTTCAATTAAGCCCAGAACCCCAAAACTTAGGTAATTATTCATCCATCATCCACCACAGAAAAACACATAAATTAAACCGAACACATCACCCTTGCCTCCACTCACACCCTGCAAAAGTGAATAGTATTGATAGTCAACGACTTATGCCCCAAAACATAGGAAACAACCGGAAACAAACCGGAAAATCATCCACACATATACCAAAAATGTCCGTAACAATGACGTTTCAATTAAACCCAGAACCCCATTACTTATGTAGCTATTCATTCACCATCCACCACAGAAAAACACATAAATTAAACCTAGCACATCACCCTTGCCACCACTTACACCCTGCAAAAGTGAATAGTATTGATAGTCAACGACTTATGCCCCAAAACACAGGAAACAACCGGAAACAAACCGGAAAATCTAACTTTATAAATTCCTGCCATCAATACAACAATTTTAAAAGTCTTACCTATGGCTAGCATTTTGACAGTCACATAATCGCATTTCTGTCATATTGTACCTTTTCTATTGTCATTATTTCATACCCTTAGTCCTTGGCTGTTGCATCAATGCTAAAATGTTGTCACAATAGTTTATGTATGGTGTTTTAACAATTTTATATAGCCATCGGGCAATATTTTTGATGTAGAGATTGCATATTCCTAAAAACAAAAGATATTTATGAAATCCAGAATAATCCCAGTCGTTATTACAGCAGCAGCTACCTCTTTAGCTACTTTGTTTATAGCTCAGCGTTTTCTCAAATCTGACAGGTACCTCATTCCTGAAAACAACAAATCTTTACCTGTAAGTTACACGAGCTATGGTAATGCTGCCACAGCTGCATCAGCTGTCAATTTTGAGTTCGCAGCAGAATCTTCTGTAAGATCTGTGGTGCATATCAAAACGGCAACTCCAGCCAGGGTCATCACCGACAATAGCATGGGCGATGTATTCAGTCAGCTTTTTGGGCAGCGTCAATATTACATTCCCTCCCAAACCGGATCAGGTTCAGGGGTAGTAGTTAGTCCTGATGGTTATATTGTTACCAACAATCACGTAGTGGCAGAGGCCAGCGAGGTAACGGTTACCTTCAACGACAGATACACTGCCAAAGCTAAAGTTGTGGGTGCCGACCCCTCCACAGATATTGCAGTGCTCAAAGTCGAAGGTGACAAAGACCTCCCATTTATGGAGTTCGGCAATTCCGACGATGTTAGGCTAGGGCAGTGGGTACTTGCAGTAGGTTTCCCACTCAATCTCGATGCCACTGTTACGGCTGGTATAGTTAGCGCAAAAGGCAGGTCCATTGGTGTCAATAAGCAACGTTCTGCCGCAGCTATCGAGTCGTTTATACAAACCGATGCTGCTGTCAATCCCGGCAACAGTGGTGGTGCTTTGGTCAATACCGACGGCAAGTTGATAGGGGTAAACTCTGCTATTGCTTCTCCTACAGGTTCTTATGCTGGTTATTCTTACGCTATCCCTGCCAATATAGTAAAGAAAGTAGTCAATGATCTTATGCGGTATGGCACTGTTCAACGCGCATATATGGGTGTAGAATACCTCGATAGCCACACCGCAACTCCAGAAGCTATTGCTGCGGTAGGTATGGACAAAACCGAAGGCGTTTATATCACTGGTGTAAGGTCCAACAGCGCTGCTGCAAAAGCTGGTCTTAAAAAAGGTGATTTCATTACCCAAATCAACGGCATAGCTGTCAATAACTCATCAGATATGCAGGGTCAGATAGCACGTTTCCGTCCTGGCGATCATATTAATGTTAGTTACAGCCGCAATGGCAAGGTGTCTGTTGTCAATTTACAACTTACCAACTCTAACGGGACTACAGATATTATGAAAGCTACTACTCCATCTAAATTGATGGGTGCTACATTTCGTCAAATATCGGATGACGAAAAAAATAAATACAATATCGATAAAGGCATCGTTGTCACAGAACCCGGCACAGGTTCGTTTTCCAAACAAACCCAAATAGTAAAAGGATTCGTAATAACTGGTGTCAACAACACCCCCATAAGCACTGTAGCCGACTTTCAGCAGCTTATTGTGAATAGCCCTAGTGTCCAGATTTCAGGTTTTTACCCCGGTCAGCAAGGTATGTATTACTATACCCTCACCAACAACGAATAGGTATTTTCAATAACCATAGACACAAAAAAGCGGGTCAGATTCTTGTAAATCTGACCCGCTTTAGTATTCAAACTTCGTATATTTAGTATTAAACCAGCATTGTTACTGGATTCTCTAAGTATGTTTTAAGCGTCTGTAAGAAGCGAGAACCTACTGCACCATCTACTACTCTATGGTCGCAGCTCAGCGTCAATTTCAGCAAGTTACGCACCACCACAGCACCATTTTCTACCACTGGTGTAGCAGCTATTTTACCCACAGCCAGTATACAACTGTCTGGCGGATTAATGATGGCAGTAAATTCATCTATATCCATCATTCCTAGGTTAGATATAGTAAAAGTATTACCTGTAAATTCGTGTGGTTGAATCTTCTTATTTCTTGCTTTGTCTATAAGCGTACCAGCCTCAACAGCTATTTGAGACAGTGATTTTTGGTCCGCAAATTTTACCACTGGCACTATCAATCCTTCTTCTACAGCCACTGCAGTACCTATGTGTATGTGGTGGTTTTGCCTTATGAAGTCACCCATCCAAGAGCTATTTACAGCTGGGTGTTTGCGCAGCGCCATCGCACATGCCTTTATGATGAGGTCGTTAAAAGATACCTTCTCCGGAGATACTAAGTTTATAGCCTTACGAGCTTCCATAGCATTGTCCATAGTCACGGTCATGCGTAGGTAGAAGTGAGGAGCACTAAACTTACTTTCAGCCAATCTCTGAGCTATTATGCGGCGCATTTGAGTGAGCGGAGTGTCTGTATGTCCCTCTGTTCCAGCCACTACTGGTACCACTACTGTAGGAGCAGTGGGTGCTGTTTGTGTAGCAGCAGGTGCAGCCGCAGCTACTGGGGATAAAGCAGCTGGAGTATAGCTGTCTATGTCGCGTTTTATAATTCTGCCATTATCACCACTACCTTTCACAGCATGTATGTCCACTCCTTTTTCTTCAGCAAGTTTTTTGGCAAGAGGAGACGCTTTGATGCGCTCATCGCTTTCAGCCACTGGTTCTGCAATAGCTACTACTGGTTCAGTAGTAGCGGCCATTGGTGCCGGGGTGGCAGTAGTGGCGGCAGGTGCCACCACTCCATTTTCAGCATCTAGTATCGCCTGAAAGTCTTCGCCGGGTTTACCAATTATAGCCATTATCCCATTCACAGGCACTCCCTTCCCTTTTTCTACACCTATGTACAGTAATGTTCCGTCTACATAGGGCATCACTTCCATAGTGGCCTTATCGGTCTCAACTTCTGCAATAATATCGTCAGATTTGATGGTATCGCCTACATTTTTGTGCCATTCAGCTATTACACCTTCTTTCATTGTATCGCTCAGCAGCGGCATACGTATCGCTTCAGCCATAGTTTGGTTCTGTATTTTAAGAATCAAAAGTAATTTTTTTTGAGGAAATGATTGTTACTTATTCCCTAATAATGACTTGTTTTTTAAAGACAGGGTCTCCACTGATATTTCTTTTGCATCACTAATAGGATTTATTGTCTTTTCATTTACAAAATGCTAGCAACCTATTGATGTTTATATTTATTGCTCATTTTCCTTTGATAGGTCTATTTAACACCTAAATTTGTTGTTTACAGATTAAAGATCAGAAATGTTGAAAACAGATATTCTCGTTATTGGGTCAGGGATTGCGGGGCTTACATTTGCGGTAAAAATAGCCAGAGAATTTCCAGATAAAACTATTACCATTCTTACAAAAGCTAACACTGACGAAACCAACACGAAGTATGCGCAGGGTGGCATAGCCGTGGTTAATGACACAGAAAAAGATAGTTTCAATAAGCACGTCGAAGATACGCTTATTGCGGGTGATGGTCTTTGCAACGTAGATATTGTAAATATGGTAGTGACTGAAGGTCCTGACCGCGTAAACGAAATAATAGAATGGGGTGCCAGATTTGATAAAACAAATGATGGCGACTATCAAAGAGGTAAAGAGGGTGGGCATTCTGAAAATAGAATATTACACCATAAGGACATTACTGGTTTTGAAATTGAGCGGGCTTTAGTTGAAGAAGCAAAGCAATACAAGAACATCAATATTTACAATCATTGGTTTGTACTCGATATTATTACTCAGCACCATTTAGGCTACTTGGTTACAAAATCTACTCCTGATATCACTTGTTACGGTGTGTATGCATTGAATCTCAACAGCAACAATGTAGAGAAAATTTTAGCAAAATGCACGCTTATGGCTTCGGGTGGAGTAGGTCAGGTTTACAGAACTACTACTAACCCCAAAATAGCTACAGGTGACGGTATAGCAATGTTATACAGAGCAAAAGCTCGTATTGAGAACATGGAGTTTATACAATTTCATCCTACTGCTTTATACGAAGTAGGGGTTAGTCCATCTTTTTTAATAACTGAAGCAGTGCGGGGTGATGGGGGTATTTTGCGAAATAAGGAAGGCGTTGCATTTATGCCCCTATATGACACTAGAGCCGATCTAGCGCCAAGAGATGTTGTGGCGAGAGCAATCGATAGTGAAATGAAACGCACTGGTACAGAATATGTTTACCTTGATTGCAGGCAAATGGATATCGACAAGTTTCAGTCTCATTTCCCAAATATATACGCAAAATGCAGAAGTATAGGTATAGATGTTGCTGAGCACATGATTCCTGTAGCCCCTGCTGCTCATTACTGTTGTGGAGGAATAAAAGCTGATGAATTAGGTAGATCTTCTATCTTCAATTTATATGCTTGTGGTGAATGTGCAAGTACTGGCTTGCATGGTGCTAACAGATTAGCATCTAACTCATTATTGGAAGCGCTTGTTTTTGCTCATAGATGTGCTATTGATGTTGGCCAAAAAATAGAAGAAATTTCCTTTAATGATGAAGTTCCAGATTGGAATGCGTCAGGTACAAACGATCCTAAAGAAATGATTTTGATAACCCAAAGTCTTAAGGAAATGCAGCAAATCATGAGCGATTATGTAGGTATCGTTAGGAATGACATTAGGTTAGAAAGAGCGATGAATAGGATTGATTTGCTTCATTATGAAACTGAAGAATTATATAAATCTTCAACATTATCCCCGCATTTATGTGAGCTTAGAAATTTGATAACAATTGGGTATTTGGTAGTCAAGGGTGCTCAATTCAGAAAAGAAAGCAGAGGCTTACACTATAACACAGATTATCCTGAAAAAAGTAAACTAATTCAGCAGGTTGTACTTTAATTTTTAAGTATTTATTGTTCTTGGTTTATGTGGCTGATAGCACTAATAAGGTAGCAATCAAGAATACGCTTGTGATACCTATTATAAGGCCAGCAATCGCTCTTCCTCTGTGTTTTTTGCCGTCTCCAAGTCCTAATCCTCCCAGTATAATTGACGCAATCAGTCCTGGAGGAAAAACTAATAAACCAAATATGGCACAGTACATAGATGCTGTTCCTTCCCATCCGCTCCTACTTCTTTTCTTGTTTCTAGTTTGTTGATTCTCATTTTCCTCACCTTTTTCTTTAATAGCTTTAGTATATTGAACATCAATAAGTTTGTTTTGTATTTTATTAATTCCCAAAATACTTGCTTGAGTATGTTGAATTACTTTTCCGTTTTTAACAACGTAACCAGCGTAAGTGTTAGATGTAAATGACAAAACAATTAAAGTGGCAATGACTATATGGTTTACTGCTGGTTTTGACATAGTGGTCGATTTTTTGTTTTGTGTTCTTATTTTTTCTACAATATAACAATAATTGTACCATTTTATTTTGTTTGAACTTGTGTTTTTTATTCAAAATTATAAGGTAGATCGTATAGTTTTTATACTTTTTGTGTAAAAAAAGGGAACAACTTTTTAGCTGTTCCCCTTCAATAATTTATTTATCGACCGCTCTTACTGCTCCATCACAAAGTGGAATACTTTGCGCTCTGTGCCGTGGTGGAGGGTGAGTAGGTACATGCCGTTGGAAAGGGTGTTGTCGAGTTGGATGCCCGTGTCGATCTTGCCTTGTTGCGCTTTTACTGTGCCTCTGTACACTACTTGTCCCAGCATGTTCGTTACTTCTACTTCCAGGTCGCCTGTGGTATTGCTACCGATGCTGCCCTTGATGCTGAACGCACCTTTGTTTGGGTTCGGTATCAACTTCACATCCATTGCTGTGCTCGTTGACTGGACATTCAGCGGGAACACCGTGATGAACACCCAATCGTGGGTGCCTATGTTGGCACATACACCACTGCTCGTTACCACACAACTAATAGAGTCGTAATCTGCGAATATGCCTGTGTATCTGTCACTCGTTGCGCCTGCTATAGGAGTGCCGTTCTTCTTCCACTGATACAGTGGGTCAGGACCAGCATTGCTCGCTACTGCTATCAGTGTTACTGGGCTACCGGCTACTGTTACCAGTCCAGGCTCAGGGTAAATGCTCACCGTTGGGATACGTACTGAGTCAACACTCATCACCACACCTGTACTTGTTACTGTAGTTGCCAATCTGCAACGGTAGTTGCTCGTCAGCTCGCAGGTCACTACTTCTCCATCTTCCGGTATGAACGTGTAGGTATCACCTGTAGCTTTAAATGAGCCATCTACAAACCATCTGTACGTTGGCGCTGTGCCACCATACGTTGGCGCTGCCGTAAACGTTACTGGGTTGAACTGACATACCGTATCATTGGGCGATACCAGTACACCTGCTACTGGGGTAGCATCGGGAAGTACGGTCAGTGTTTTAGTACCCACTGCTGTAGGTGTGGAGATACAGCTACCATTGCTGGTCATCGTTACTGAGGCTATATCGCCATTGGCGGGGATAAAGCTATAACTGTTGCCGGTGCCTACTGTAATACCATTCACTTTCCATACGTAGGTGGGGGCTGTACCACCGTTGACTGGTACTGGGTTCAGGGTCACTGTTTCACCAGGGCATACACTGTCCGTTGGGGTAGCTGCTATCGTTACCGTAGGTGGTGTTAGTGG
>CAMDNC010000110.1 GCA_945902755.1 Flavipsychrobacter stenotrophus | reverse complement strand
TACCTGAGTTGTCTACGGATACGTATTCATTCATCGTAGAGATATCTTGTACTTGTACACCATCAGTTACATATAATTCGTCACTTTTTCTTGCCCCACCCATAGCTACCGAGGGTGCAGCTTTCATGTTGTTTGCTCTGGCATTTTGGTATAGTGCAGGGGTGTAAAACGATAAATACCACGGCGACATAGTAGGCGCTTGTACACCTTCTTGTGGGTTGCCAGTAGATAGTGTCAGGCGCACATTGTCCCATTTCACGCCACTATTCTGAAATACACTGGCTTTGTAAAACAAACTGGCGGGTTTGGATATATCATCTACACGTATGTCATAGTTGGGCGACCAGCCAGCATTGGGTAGGGTATAGCTGATAACAATAGGGTTGGTAGTAGCTTCTTTGGCATAAAACTTAACTAATAGTTGTCCACCGGGCTGAAAACCTTTTTTCTGTTCTTCGTCTAGTTGCTTTTTAAGCGATGCCAGTCTTTCATCGGTTTTTTTGATCAGCTCATCTTGTTTGTGTTTCAGGTTCAGGTATCCTTCTAGTCTGGTGCCAAGCAGGTCTAGCATCTTAGTTAGTTCTGCTACAGATAAGCCGCTATCATCGCCACCTACTTTTCTGTTAGTTTGCAGTACGGTTATTTGCTCTGTTAGTACCGTTATTTTGCTACTTATAAGGCTACGGCTATCGGTAAGTATTTCTATACTATCCTTTATTTCCTTTGCCTTAGGCGACAATATCTGGGTAGTAAGGTAGTTGTTTTGAAAAACAGCCGATTCTACAACGACCCCGTTTCCTGCACTTACTGTGATGCTTTGCTGGTTTATGTCACCAGCTACATTGGTGAATAATATCTCGTTTTCGCCTTTTATCAATTTTACTTTGGCGGTACTGGTAAGTTGTGCGCCACTCAAGAAAACTGTGGCTTGGTCAATGTCCAGCTTTTGTTGGGTTTGGGCAAAAATATTGCTGGCTAAGCCCGCAGAGGCGACGGTGAAAATGGCGATAAAGCCCGACTTGTGCATGTTGTTTATGTTTTGGTGTGTATAAAGAAGACGTAAAACTCATTCCTTATCCATAGATGTGAGGTGTAAAGTTTTGTTAACTGACAATAGTTGTACCTCTCGATGGTGGATTTCTATGGAGCATTTACGCAAAAACTGAGCCAAAGAACAACAGAAAGTATAGATGAGATGTTAAAATGATGATAAGTTCTTTTGTCTTTACTTTCCTGCTACTCTAAGACTTTCTGCTTTTTGCTTCAATGCAATGTTCATCACTTCAAAACCTTGCAGTGTATTTTGTTCCAGCATTTTTTTGAAGAATGGCACCAACACTCCTCTGAAATATTCGAAGTGATGTAGGGTAGTAGTGCCATTGTTGTTTTCTTGCAGCTGAAAAACATGTTCTCCATCAAATAGGTAAGGAATGCCCAAAGTACCTATCCACCTGAACTCTGTATTTTTCAGGTTTTGCAGCACCCTAGGTTTGAATTGCATAGGTTTTTGACCGGGAGGGCAAATAGTAGCAGCAATAGTATTACCAATAGTAGGGTTGCCGGAAATGGTTGTGATAAACGGATTCCATTCCGGGTATTGTTCGAAGTTCATTAGTATATCCCAAACTTTTTCGGGCGTGGCATTGATGATAATGGAAGAATACACATATTTTCCGTGGCGGATTACTTGTCTATTTTCGTTAACATTAGTTGGATTTTTCATCTTCTGTGTTTTTAAGATTTGATGCACAAAAGTAGATTTTGAGCATAACCCAGAACGATAACAAAAGATAAGAAATAGGTTATCGTTTTTTTGTAGCTCTGTTTCTTATTCGGCTTAGGCTCACAGGTGTAATGCCTAGATAGTTAGCTATCAGGTGCTGAGGTATACGCTCCATTATTTTTGTTTTATTGCTGGTCAGCAATGCATGGTAACGTTCTTCGGGGCTAAGA
Organism: Flavipsychrobacter stenotrophus; assembly: GCA_945902755.1. Classification (GTDB taxonomy): domain Bacteria; phylum Bacteroidota; class Bacteroidia; order Chitinophagales; family Chitinophagaceae; genus Nemorincola; species Nemorincola stenotropha_A. The sequence continues at coordinate 10,396 of CAMDNC010000110.1, read as the reverse complement.
GTCAGCAACCCTACCATTCGTTCTTCGAGGCCCATCATAGCCCACTCAGCTATATGCCTGCCAAAACGCTCCCAGTGTATACTAATTGAAAAAAGCTCTTTTAATTTAGCATAGGGAAATATTAATAATCTTGTATCTGCCAAAGCTTCTATTGTGAGCAAAGATGGCTGACCAGTTATGCAACTAACGTACGCACTAACAAAGGCATTCTCAAAATAAAAGTAGGTTGTTTTTTCCTCACCATCGCGGGTGTAGTAGTGGCGCATTTGCCCTTCCAATATCAATCCTACCGTTTTAGCGCGCTCTCCCTCCTTTACCATATTCTCCCCTTTTTTTACTATAACCTCGCTGATATGTGGGTGGAGCATTTCCCACTCTTCGTCTGGAATGGCAGCTATTTTATTGATTTGTTTTTTAAGGATATTCATGTTGTTCATACTGGTTGTATTGTAGCAATGTTATTAGGATGGAGTCGATCTAGAAAGAATAAAAATAGCAAGTACTATTTAAGAATCTGGTATCATATATGTGTTGTGGTACGTAAAAGAGCGATGATATGAACTATCAAAGTTTAGGTTGTTGTGGCAGTGTTGATTTTTAATTATTTTTTGAGTTATCTTAGCGCAAATATCGGAGTATGAAGAAAGTTATCTTATCTGTGTTTCTAGTAGTAGCTTGCTGTGCAGCGTTTTGGGGTTGTACCAAAGATACACCTTATATCACTACCAATAATCCTTCGATGACTGCCGATATTGGTACTTTCAAGTTCGTATCGTCTGCTGTCCGTCCAGCTACAATCGATACACAAATTGCCGATACTTCTACTACATTAGTGATCACCGGTTACACTTCCGATAGAGTTAACCCTTACGATAAAATTGTTTTGTATGTTGCTAATTACAAAGGTGTAACGGGTACTTATTCGATCGTACAAGGTCAAGCAAATGCAGTATATTACCACAATGGCAGGGTGGGTGTTGCTCTTGGTGGTATAGTAGCAATCAAAACAGTAAGTTCTACTCTAATTACTGGCTATTTTAACTTCAATACCGATGATGGGGTTAGACTAGAAAATGGTCTATATTCAGTAGGTACACCCTAAACTTTTTTACCAATATACTTTTTACGGGTATTTTGCGTTACAATAACAAATTAGTTGTGGTGTTATGAGGAAATTATTGTTATTCGGACTGCTCTTCATTGCATTAGCACTTGGTTGTAGGAAGGCTAAAGGTCCTTCAAACACAAAAAGCGCTCAACCAGATAATAGTATCGATTCTTTACTTAATATGACCGCTGACGTCAATGGTGTCAGATGGGAAACCGATTCTGCGTATAGTTACAGAGTTAAAAGCTCTGGTAATGACTCTAACCTGATAAATTTAATGGTTATAGCTACAAATAAAAACGACAGTCCGACTACTACAATGAAAGTTAATATTTCCAATTTTACTGGGGTTGGAAATTATGCAATATTGCCACCTGCCAACACAATTACATTCTATTTGGGTAGCATCCGCCATTTTGCTACTTCTGGTGTATTTACCGTCATAAAAGACACTGGTGGGGTAATGTCTGGCACATACAATTTCATCGCTGATACCATTATTGTTACAAACGGTACGTTTACTTTGGCTTTGCCTTAAGTTATCAGCATTTTTCATTCATATATTTACATTTCTGTGAATTTCTAATCGTCCTTTTTCAGTATTTTTACCAATATGAAGAGTGTTTTTGGCTTGTTTCTATGTTCCGCGCTTTTAATAGTGGTAGGATGTACTTCTGTTTTTGCAAAAAAGAAAAAACCAGAAAGAGTTCAGGTACAGGTGGTAGAAGCGTACACTAGGGAGTCTATCCCTGCACAAAAAGGAGGTCTACCTATTTTAAATCAGCAAATTGTTATAGTGTGGCATTACAAAACCAATCCGACTAGTTTTTTCTGGAGAGGAGATGCTTGTTGGGCTAAGTGCAGGGTAGATAGGGCAAAAAAGATTACACAGCCACGTAAAAAATTACCCTTTGGCTTACTTTATGATTTAGAACTTGTAAAGTTAGATTCTGTAAAATTTGGCGATACGTTGATGATAACTCCTATCAATGGTGCTGGCTCAGCTACGCCAAGTGAAGTTCCAGATAGTGTCAGAAATGCACTTTTTTTCACAACTTCTGGCAGTAAGTGGATTAAACTACCAGTGCCAGATATTACAAAGAAGAGGTCAATGAAAATGCAATAGTAGTTTAATGTAAAATTCAATTATCATTCATTCTATAACAATCTCATTTATTAGACATGTATAAATTTCTAGCCCTATCATTGCTCGTATTGGCAGCTGAAAATGCAAAAGCGCAGAAATGGATGCCCCAAACAGCAGGGCCGGTGAAGTATGAAGATGTAGTTGCCGATTATAGGCGTCAACATCCAGCGCCAGTTAATACCAAGTTAACTAGGCTAGGTAAGGCAGTATTGGAGGATGATAATTATAAGTTTGACCGTTGGTGCTGGTATTGGAAACAGCATCTAGATTCAAATGGGTACATTGTAAATGGAAACAGAACGGTATCTGAGTGGCGAAAGTTTTACCAGCAATTACCCAACACTGCTGCAAAAACAACAGCTAGTGCCAATTGGGTATTTCAAGGACCAAGCAGATCTGAAGGTGGATATTCAGGATTGGGAAGAATAAACACTATAGCATTTGATCCTATAGATTCCTCCATCATTTATATCGGTAGTGCAGCCGGTAGTACTTGGAAAACAATAGATGGAGGAAGTACTTGGTCTTGCCTTTATGACAATATGGCAAACCTTAGTGTTAGCGACATAAAAGTAAATCCGCTTAATCGAAATACAATTTATGTAGCAACTGGCGATGCTAACGGTACGGATAATTATAGTACTGGCGTCATTAAATCACATGATGGTGGTAGTACTTGGGTCAGTGCAGGAATCACATGGCCTATTAGCAACAACACGTTAATTCGTACGTTGCTCATCAACCCCCTCGATACTAATAAACTAATGCTAGGTACTAACATCGGCATTTTTAAGTCTAATAATGGCGGTGCTAATTGGTCAAATGTTGCATCAGGTAATTTTCGCCAAATTCTATATAGTCCCTTCGATACCTCAGTTGTAATAGGGGCTTTAGATCCTTCCCCTAATTCCCAGCTGGCTCAATCAACTGATGGTGGTTTCAATTGGACCACGGTAACATCATTTTCAGGTACTCGTCGCATAAATATTGCAGTTACCCCAGCAGCTCCAAACGTGGTTAAAGCAATAGTGACAAACACTCAAAGTGGACTCGCAGGTATTTATGGTTCCGAAGATTATGGTGCTACCTATACGCCGTTTTTTTTAAATGATGCCAGTTGCGACAACAATATGTTGGGATACGAAATCGGTCTGCCTTCTACCAGTTGTGGAGGTCAAGGCTGGTATGACCTGTGTATTGCCATAGATCCTACAAATGCTAACAATGTTGTAATAGGTGGTGTTAACAATTACTACTCTGCAGATGCTGGTGTGAGTTGGACAATTGCAAATCAGTGGTGGAATAGTTCTGCTGGCTTAGAAACAGTACATGCTGATAAGCACTGGCTTGGCTATAATTCATTGAATGGTGCCCTTTATTTGGGTTGCGATGGCGGAATTTATAAAAACTACAATGCATTATCTGGCGCTTGGACAGACCTTACCAACGGCATTGGTATTACTCAGTTTTATAGGAATGCAGTCGATAATAATGCAACATTTGTAATAGGTGGAGCCCAAGATAATGGCACCAAAATGTTAAATGCAGGTATATCTACTGACCTAACTGGTGGCGATGGTATGCAACCGCTGTTTAACTACTCAGACCCAGAAACCATTTTTTATTGTGCTTATCAAAATGGACATGTCGATATAACTACCGACGGAGGTTCAACTTTCAACAGTATCACTGAAGATTTACCAACTCCAGGGGCTTGGGTTACGCCATATTTATTGCATCCTACCAATTCGTCTACTTTGTTAATTGGATACAAGAGTGTTTATATATCTTATAACAATGGTAGTTCTTGGGAACCATTTTCTCCTCCTTTTTCATCTTCATCAAATATCGAGGTGCTAAAAATATCCATTAAAGACCCGAATTATGTTTATGCTGTCAGAGATAATGGTTCGAGGTCTAAATTGCATTTCACAAAAGATTTCGGAATTACCTGGGACACTATTCCTGTTCCTTTTAATAACTCAATTACAGATTTGGAAATTGACCCAGATAGTGCACAAAAAATAACTGTCACAATAAGTGGATACTCCAGCAATAAGGTGGCCACATATAATGGTACTAGTAACAGTTGGGTATATGAAAATGCTGGTTTACCAAACGTCCCAGTAAATTGTATTGTAGCTGATACTTTCTCAAGAACGCGTTACATTGGGACAGATGCTGCCGTGTTTTATAAAACCAAAACAATGACAAATTGGGCTTTGTACAACACTAATCTTCCCAACGTAATCGTGAGCGACCTTAATATCAATCATACCACTAGCGAAATATGGGCAGCTACCTATGGCAGAGGAATGTGGAAAAGCCTAAAAGCTGAAGAAACGCCTGTCCTTGGAGTAAAAGATTTGAAAAACGCTTACAAGATGACCATCAGTCCTAATCCAAGTAGAGGTTTGTTTACGATATCCACCACTGAATTACCTTTCAGAAATGCATCAGCCATAGTTAAACTAATGACTACTGACGGCAGAATTGTACAAACTACAGAAAGCAAATTTGACAATACTGGCATGATAAAAGTTCAAACTGCAGACATAGCTCCAGGTTTTTACTTTTGCGAGTTGTCCAATTCACAAGGTGTAATTAGAGGAAAAGTAATCGTGTATTGATTGTACGCTAAAATTATTTGAACTAATCAGTAGGGATTACCATGCATTTTATATATTTGTACTCGGTGCTGGAGATAATTGTCAAGTAGTTTTATCTCAAAATTTATAATAATTTTCGAAAAATCATGAATATACGTGTAGGTCTTCTGTTGTTAATAGCTGCTTCGTTTTTCTCTCATGCACAATTGCGTGCACAGAGCATAGACTATTTAAGGCACAACAAAACTTTTAACCTTTGTAGCTTCAAAAAAGATTGCTCAGGTTGTTATGATTGCAACATGCAACGTTATAATGTGAAAATTAAAAATTTGGTAGATAAGAGCATTAAGCAAGTCTCCTACCAATATTTTTCGGAAACTCGTAGTAAGATTTTAAATAAAGTAGCAGTAATCAATAACGGAAAAATTGAGTACAACCAAATTGGTTATTTGACATTGTGTTTGCCAAATGGATTACATTGGGCAATTACTGAATTAGTTTATGAAGACGACAGTAAAGTGACGTTTGAGGTTAAAGATCCGTTGAATCACTTTATTCAAGAGGCCGATGAATGCGACTGCAATAAGCCTAAAAACAGATATCCCAATCCAAATATCAAATAAGGAAATCACTACTTTAGGTATCGGTATTTTCGATAGTTTTATACAGCACATGTATGTTACCATGTGCTGTTTTTTGTTTCCATTAGTTTGCTTTATCGCTTTTTGTAAAGGTAGTGTTGATACTCTTGCTTCAACACTTAAATGGTATTATTATTATAAAAGGGTGGAAAAATACTTTGGCTTCATTCCTCTTCATTAAATATTTTTGTAGCACTATTAATCTTTTGTAACGACGGGTAGTTAATGGACGAACAGGATATGTTTTCCGGGCAAGGCTCGGCAACGATAAATGAAATGTACCAGAACTGGTTTCTGGATTATGCAAGTTATGTAATCTTAGAAAGGGCAGTACCTGCTATTGAAGATGGGTTAAAACCTGTGCAGCGGAGGATATTACATGCCATGAAAGAAATGGATGATGGCAGGTTTAACAAAGTTGCCAATGTCATAGGTCAGTCTATGCAGTACCATCCACATGGCGATGCCTCCATAGGGGACGCTATTGTGGGCTTGGGACAAAAAGACTTGATGATAGAAACTCAAGGCAACTGGGGCGATGTACGTACTGGCGACAGCGCAGCAGCCGCCAGGTATATCGAGGCTCGTCTTTCAAAGTTTGCTTTAGAGGTAGCATTTAATGCCAAAACAACCAACTGGCAATTGAGCTATGATGGTAGGAAAAATGAACCTGTCACATTACCGATGAAGTTCCCTTTGCTTTTAGCACAAGGTACTGATGGTATCGCAGTTGGGCTGAGCACGAAGATACTGCCACATAACTTTTGCGAGATATTAGACAGTGCCATAAAACACCTAAAAGGTAAAAGTTTTGAGCTTTATCCTGATTTTATGACCGGTGGAATGGTCGACGTAAGTAACTATAACGATGGTGCCCGAGGTGGGAAAATAAGAGTTAGGGCCAGGATAGAAGAAGTTGATAAAAAAAGTATTGCTATCAGAGACGTACCTTATGGTATTACTACATCGCAGCTGGCTGATAGTATACTCAAAGCTAATGACTCGGGTAAAATAAAGATAAAAAGTGTAACAGATAATACAGCAAAGGACGTAGAGCTGATCGTTCAATTGGCGCCTGGTGTATCTACAAACCAGACTATTGATGCACTTTATGCTTTTACTGATTGTGAAATAAGTATATCGCCTAATGCTTGTATCATCATAGAAGATAAACCACATTTTGTGGGTGCTTCAGATTTGCTAAAGCATTCAGTAAAGCATACCAAAAATTTGCTATTACGAGAGTTGGAGATTCGCTTAAATGAACTCGATGAGGATTGGCATTACTCTTCACTAGAGCGGATATTTATTGAAAACAGAATCTATCGTGACATAGAAGAGCAGACAACATGGGAAGGAGTACTACAAGCAATTGATGATGGCTTAACGCCTTTCAAAAAGCTTTTGAGACGTGCTGTGACACAAGATGATATCATTAGGTTGACGGAAATTAAAATCAAACGCATAAGTAAGTATGACACGTATAAGGCAGATGAACATATACGTGGCGTGGAATCTGCTATAGAAGATGTAAAAAATAACATAGCTCATCTCAATGACTATGCTATCAAGTACTACGAAAATCTTCTAAAAAAATATGGCAAAGGTAGAGAACGCAAAACAGAAATTCGTCCTTTTGAAACCATACAGGCTACCACTGTAGCTATAGCTAACACTAAGTTATATGCAAACAGAAAAGAAGGATTTATAGGCACTGGCCTTAAGAAAGATGAGCTAGAATTTGAGTGTTCAGATATTGATCATATTATAGCCTTTAGGCGAGATGGCGTAATGGTAGTGACAAAAGTAGCCGACAAAACATTTGTGGGTAAAGACATCATTCATATTGCGGTTTTTCAGAAGAATGACGAACGTACTACCTACAATATGGTATACATGGATGGTAAAACCGGTGTCACTTACGCCAAAAGGTTTAATGTGACTGGTATAACCCGCGATAAAGAGTATGACCTAACAAAGGGTAATCCAAATAGCAAAGTGTTGCACCTAACAGCAAATCCTAATGGAGAGGCAGAGGTAGTAGCTATTAACTTATCGCCTGGCTGTAAGGCACGCACCAAAACATTTGATTATTACTTTGAAGAGCAGGAAATAAAGGGTAGGGGAGCCATGGGTAATCAGGTGACTAAATACCCTGTCAGAAACGAGAAATTTAAAGAGAAGGGTAGATCTACCCTATCTGCTCCGCAAATATGGTATGATGATAGTGTAGGCAGGCTGAACAAGGATGGGCACGGTATGTTGCTGGGCAGATTTGATGAGAAAGATAGGATTATAGTTTTTTATAAAGACGGCACCTACGAGGTTACAGGCTTTGATATCACCAACAGATATGACTCTGATAATGTGGTGCTGATAGATAAGTTTCACCCAGAGAAGGTAGTGAGTGCCATCTACTTTGATGCGAAGAATAAGCACTTTAATGTGAAAAGGTTTGTGATAGAAAGTCAGACATTGAAGAGTAAATACAGCTTTATAAAAGATGGTGAGGGCAATTATCTGGAGCTGGTAACCCTACAGCAAGAGCCAGTGGTGATTATACGTACTGGTAAAAAGAAGACCGAGCTTAAAGAGGAAATTGTGGCGCTGCACGAAAAGGTAGATATCACGGGTTGGAAAACCATAGGTACACATTTGGCTGGTGACGATGTGAAGGATATTTCTTTGTTGCCTGAGGTAGGAGAAGACCCAGCACAAAGGGAAGCGCCAACATTGTTTTGATGCTATTTGATTATTTTAGGTTGTTGATACTATTACGTGGTTTGGGTTAATAGTAATATATGGATAATCAGTTGTGATATTGTGCGTTAAAAATAACAATGGTAAAGGTCGTGTTTTCTAAAATTCATTACCTTCACAAATAGTTTATAGTTGTTTGTAAATTGGAACTTCAGTTAGAGTATCTGTATAAATGAAAAAGGTAGAATTAGAAATTGTAGCATTATCTCATAGTATTTCTCAAACCCATTCCTATGCGGTAGTGTTGGGTGAGATAGATGGTTTGAGGAGATTGCCCATAGTAATAGGTGGCTATGAAGCACAGGCTATTGCTGTAGCTCTAGAGCGCATGCAGCCTACTCGTCCCCTCACACATGACTTGTTTGCCAATTTTATGTCTGCCTTTAGCATTGAGCTCACCGAAGTTCTAATATATAGATTGGAGGAGGGGGTGTTTTATGCCAAACTAGTGTGTAGAAATAATGATGAACAGGTGGAGATTGACTCTAGAACGTCTGATGCACTAGCAATGGCGGTAAGAGCTAACTGTAAGATATTTACGTATGAAAGTATTTTAGATACAGCTGGTATGTTTCTGGAAAATGACGGCTCAGATAGTAGCTCGGCAGGTGCCCCTTCGCAGAATGTACCAGTTAGTAAATCTAAATCATCATCGAACGATGCTGATATGAAAAAAATGTCGCTGGATGAGTTGAATGTTTTGTTGCAAACTGTACTGGATCAGGAAGATTATGTACGCGCAATAAACATCCGTGATGAGATAAACAGAAGAAAAGAAAAGTAAATAATTTGGGCTATTTATTTTTCTATAAAGTAGCATTTTCTGTTTAGTTTTCCTTGAAAATCGAAAGGAGTAGTTAATGCGGTTATGTCTTTGACTGTAACGGCTGGTATGCTATCTCTATCTATTACAAAGTTTTTGTAGTTGTTACTAAAGTATATTTTACCACCATCTTTGCAGCCTTTGAGTAGCTTTTTCAGTAGCATGACGTGGTCTCTTTGCACATCAAAGTTATCTTCCATTCTTTTACTATTTGAGAATGTGGGTGGGTCGCAAACAATAACATCATACTTGCCGGCAGGCATATATTCGAGCCACTCTATTACATCTCCGTGAATGAATTCGTGTTTTTCATCATCATATAATTTATTGAATTGCATGTTTCTTTTAGCCCAATTGAGATAGGTCTTTGACAGATCAACAGATGTTACGCTTCTGGCTTTGCCGTGCGCTGCATAAACGCTGAACGCACCTGTGTAACAAAACACATTGAGTACATGCATTCCTTCTACTTCGTCTCTTACCATACCTCTGGTGATACGGTGGTCGAGAAAAAGACCGGTATCAAGGTAGTCTGTTAGGTTGATGATGAAACTTAAACCGCCCTCTGGAACTATGCGTTCTTCTTTTTGTTCGTCAAATTTTTCGTACTGTCCTTGTCTGCCTGCTTTTCTTTGACGTATTTTCATAAATATCATATCGGTATTTATATCTAATACGGTTGCAATAGTTTGGCGGCAATTTTCTAGCCATTCTTTGTGTTCTTCGTCTTCCATACCATGTCTGCGCTTATACTCAGCGGCATGTACTACACCATTGTACCAATCAATTGCAAAAGGAAACTCTGGCAGGTCGTGGTCGTAAAAGCGGAAACAGGCAATCTCCTGTTTTCTGGCAATCTTACTAAAGTGCTTGTACACTTTGGTAAGCCTGTTTTGAAACATTATTTGTTTTTCGTTGTTCAATAGTATTGAGTTGTGTCTGTAAAAGTACTGAGGAGAATTGAAATGGTAGTTAATAATTCAGATTAATGGTTTTTATGTTTTTGGTAATATGGTTTTTATTTGGTTTTGTTGCTTCTTTGTATTGGGAGCAATTTGTTTTCCTGTTGGCTTTGATGTTCATTTCTGGTTTTGCCGGTTATTTGCCGGTGTTTTCATTGGTTTTGACACTTAATTCGTTGATAATCAATACTATTCATTTTTCCGATAGCCTTCGCATAAAGCTATGGCTACTAAAAGGTTTGCATGTGTTTTCTGCTTGGTGTTGCTCTGCTCTGTATTGTTCTGACCGTGGGCTCGTACTTTTCTTTTTATTTCAAAAAGAAAAGTACCAAAAGAAAAGGAAATT
>CAMDNC010000109.1 GCA_945902755.1 Flavipsychrobacter stenotrophus | reverse complement strand
GGCACAGATGGTGTAGTTACCGGTTTAGCGGCAGGTGGTACTACTATTACGTACAGAGTTATAAATGGTTGTGGAACAGCTAATGCTACTTATCCTGTTACGGTTACCGCTACACCTACAGCAGGAAGTATTGGTGGAGTATCTACAGTATGTGCTGGTAGCAACATCACACTTACCAATTCTGTTTCTGGTGGTACATGGAGCAGCAGCAATACCGCAGCAGCTACAGTGGGTACAACGGGTATAGTGAGCGGTGTAGCAGCAGGAACTACTACTATCAGTTATGTGGTAACTGGTGGATGTGGCAGCGCAACAGCTACTCGCGATGTTACAGTTATTGCGTTACCAGATGCTGGCACTATATCCGGTGCATCCTCTATTTGCCGCACTACTACTACTACGCTTAGCAGTTCAGTATCTGGTGGTACATGGAGCAGCAACTATCCGGCGGGTGCTTCGGTTAATGCAAGCACAGGCTTAGTTACAGGCTTGGCAGCAGGTACATTCATTATCAGCTACAGAATGACCAACGGCTGCGGAACAGTATATGCTACTTTCCCTATTTCTATCATTAATGCACCTGTACTTAGTGCAATATCAGGTTCTACTACAGTATGTGAGTCAGCTACTACTACACTTACCAACACTACCTCTGGTGGTACATGGAGCAGCACCAACACTGGTGCAGCAACTATTGACGCAACTACGGGTGTTGCAACAGGTGTTGCAGCAGGCAATACTACTATCAGCTATAATGTAACCAATATATGTGGCAGTGCTACTGTGAGCAGAACATTGACAGTTAACCCACTACCAGTAGCAGCAGTTATTTCTGGTACTGCCACACTATCGGCAGGGTCTACTACCACACTTACAGCTACACCATCAGGTGGCACATGGTTGTCGGCAAGTGGAACAATAGCTTCTATCAATGCATCTGGAGTAGTAACGGGCGTAGCAGCAGGTAATGCTACTATCAGTTATACAAGATCAAATAGCTGTGGCAGCGCAGTAGCGACTGTTGTAGTAACAGTATCAGCAGCTACAACGCCTATTACAGGTACACGCGTAGTATGCCAAGGTGCTACTACCAACCTTGCTAATGCAACAGCTGGTGGTACATGGAGTACTGCTGATGGCGCAATAGCTACAATAGGTACTACAGGTATGGTAACAGGCGTAGGCGCAGGTACTACAACAGTAACCTATACCTTCAGCGGTGGTGGCAATGTTACCGCAACTGTAACAGTAAATGCATCTCCGGCAGCGTATACAGGCAGCGGTATAATATGTACTGGTTCTACGCTTAATCTGGGTACAATCATACCTGGTTGCACATGGACAAGTGGTACTACAGCAAGAGCTACAGTAGGACTATCAACAGGTATTGTAACTGGTGGAACTACACTGGGTACAGTAAACATATCGTATACAAGTGCAGGTTGTCGCACTATTACACAGCTTACCGTAACAGCAGGTGTAGCAACTATCACAGGTGTATCTAGCCCATGTATAGGTAACAGCATCACGCTAGCTAATGCTACCTCAGGTGGTACATGGAGCAGCAGCAATACAGCACGTGCTACTATCAATGCTACAAGCGGATTGCTAACAGCAGTGGGTGGTGGTACAGTAACCATCAGCTACACTGTAAGTACCGGTTGTGTAAGAACAACTACAGTAACAGTAGGTACTCCGCCTGCAATCACAGGTAATCCAAGTTTATGTGTTGGACTACAAAGTCTATTGGCAAGCAGCGGTGGTACATGGAGCAGCAGCAACCCTGTAATAGCATCTGTAGCAGCTAGCGGTTTTGTGACAGGTGTAAGTTTGGGTAATGCAGTGATCACGTATCGCTCTACGGCTAATGCACTTTGCTTTGTAACTCAGACAGTAACGGTTAATCCATTGCCATCAGCAATAGTAGCACCAGCAGCATTGTGTCCAACCCAAACGGCAACACTGACGAGCACACCAAGCGGTGGTACTTGGACCAGTAACTTCCCTGCTAAAGCATCAGTAGACCCAGTTACTGGTGTATTGACAGGAGTTATTGCCAACTACAGCACTATATCAGCTGTAAACATTACCTACACGCTGCCTACAGGTTGTGGCGCTTTCGCTACCGTATCAGTAAATCCGATACCATCACCAATAGGAGGCGGCAGCAGGAATATATGTGTAGCTGGTAGCACTACCTTGACCAATAGTACAGCCGGCGGCACATGGAGTAGTGCTAGCCCTGCAATAGCTACAGCAGCAGGTGGCGTAATAACTGGTGTATCAGCAGGATTGGCTACAATCAGTTATACGAATGCACTAGGCTGTGCAAACACAACAGAGGTAACAGTAAATGCAATGCCAGGTGCTAATACAGGAACGGCTACATTGTGTTTGCCAGGTGGAACTACTACACTGAGTAATGCAGCAGGAGTAGGTACATGGACCAGCAGCAATACTACCAAAGCAACTGTAAACTTTAGCAGTGGAGTGGTAACAGGTATAAACACTGGTACTGCAAACATCACTTACAGCAAAGCAGCAGGATGTATCAGTGTAACTGTTGTAACTGTAAATTCTTGTTCACGTCCAGGCATGACAGAAGATACAGAAGGCGACAACAGTGTGTTCAGCGTATCTCCTAAACCTACAACTGGCGCTATCAACCTAACTACGGATGTGGTAGGTCAAGTAGTGATCTACACAATAGATGGCAAGCAGCTACAACAGTACGAAGCGAAAGCGGGTACTACAAGTATCTCATTGCCAGCTGGTCTCGCAAGTGGTGTGTACATGCTGCGCTTTAACGGTGCAGATGGTAGCAACAAAATAGTAAGACTGGTGTACCAGCAGTAGTGTAGTATAAGCATTTATTTATTTGTTTGCTACATTAACGAAAGCAGCCCCGAATCAATATTGATTCGGGGCTGTTTCTTTTTCATATTACATGGCGTTCAATCAATTGTTATCTCATTTGAGAAAATATATGATTTGGGTAAGAATAATTGTTGATTTTGTATTCGTATAGATTAAAGGAACGGTCTTGAAAAAAGGTTGTTTAATATAGATCAGAAATTTAGCAACTTTCTTAACGAAGAGTTTTATCATTTTTGGTTTTTAAAGTAAAGGGCTGACACTTTCTTGTGTCAGCCCTTTACGGATGTATTGCAAACTTTTCTTTTCTAACTAAAGAGGCAATTTTATAGATCAATTATTGTACTTAAAGTGCACTGCTCTACCACCTTGGTAAACAGAAAGTATATATATACCGGTTGGTGTGTTTTCAGGTAGTTTTAATGTGCATATTTTCGATTGTGCAGGCAATAAGTCTTCATATTTCTGCACTATTCTACCATCACTGCTTATTACAATTGCAGTAAATTTTTCATTACTATTGGCGGCACTGACGTAAGCTGTGCCATCTGCTATCCACAAATTAATCGGTTTATCTTCAATGTAAGTTACAGTTGTAGGAGGTGCATCACCATTTATACGCATTATTTTGGGGTGACTGCCATCAGTAGCTGTTATAATAACCTTGTTATCTGGTTGTGTATATAATTTCAAAGCTTTGTCGTAAGAATTGAAGTTTAAGATCCCATCAGGATTCATAATCCCGCCTGCCGCAAAACTTGTATTCGCACTGCCGTCTGCTTTGTACGAATGGTACTCATCTTTATAATCCATAAAACCTACCGAGTAAAACATTGAAAGATACAGTTTGCCGTAACTGGTAGCGGTAACAGAAGCAGGGAATGAGTTTACAGACGCAGGAGGTGTTTTTCTGACTACGCCCGATACGCCATAGGATGCATCTTGAACGCCTGTAGACGATAGTTTAGTAGTGTAGTATTCCCGAGTACCAGCGCCATTATTCGATCCACTAACGTATATCGTCCCATTATTTGCTATCGACATGCAATAGGGGTCTTCGTTAAGATTATTGAAATTTAATATCTGCGCACCCGCTACACCAAAGGTATTGTCACTGGTGCCATCCAAATTAAGCTTACCCACAAACATATCATTCATATTGTCAGGGAAAGTGCGTCGCTGACAAGAACCTGTAAACAGTATTTTTCCATCATTGCTAAACTTTATCTCTCTTATGTCATTGTAGAAACCAAATTTCAAAGTATCCAGTGGCATTACTTTTATACCTCCTGTGCCATATGTTGCATCCAGTACCCCGTTTTTGTTTGTTTTGGCTATTACAATTGCATCCGCAGACCCGCCGCCACTTCCAAATCCTCCCTTACCAGCAAAGTAAAATGCGGTCCCAGATTCATAAAAGTCATACACAAAATCGATAACCTGTATCGGGGTGCCTGCATTCAGGTCTAGAAATCCAGCAGGAGGTACAGAATTTCCAAATGTATTATCAAGCGATCCGTTAGCATTAAGTCTCATTATAGAATAACCACCAAATGCGACCATCACTTTTTCATTCATAGTTTGTTTGATCAGCGAACCTTCTGGCACACATACTTTACCTCCTAGGTACAAAACACCAGGAACATTGGGAAACAATTGAAATCCTATGTCTCCAACAAATGTGTTGTCTAATGTTCCGTCGGGCATAGTCCTAAAAATATAGGTATGCGAGTTGCTGCCATACATACACAATAGCTTACCATCTGTTTGAGTGGTTACATCTACTGGGTTATAGGCAGGTATCGCATTGAGTATCGAGGTGCCATTGGTGCCAAAAGTGGAATCAAAAGGTAGTGATTGAGCCAATATTTTGCTGGTGGCTATGCCAATGATTGTAATCGTTAGTAAACCTTTTTTTATGGTCATAATATTTTGTTTGTTATTGTAGACTCAGTGTTCATTTGAATGGTTGGGTATATACTTTACTCGTTGTTTGCTGTCCAGATGGGTGAACAAATACAGTATTAACTGATGGTACTAGAAGATATGTTCAACTATTAATTGTTGATTAACTAACCACCTTAATATTATTTTTTTACACCATTGCCAATGAATGCGCTTACTCCCAAAAAATATTTGTGAAAGTTTTTGCAAAATTTGTTTTAATTGTACACCTTTACAACCGGACTTTTGTTGTGTATTTGATATTATAGTGATTAGGAACTTACGTCTGCGTAATTCTCATTTTCTAGAGTGCCTGAGTTGTATCTGTATCCTATAGTTAATTGGCTCAACATTAAGAGGGTTTATATTTTTATTAGGTCTACATTGCATACATATATATGGCTAAGGTAACGTACAACAACAAGAACGCAGTCTTTTTTCAATCGCTGAAAGCTGACGTAGATAAGTATTTCAAAGAAAACGGAATTGAAAAAACAGGTAATTGGAAACTATACCTCAAAACTATTGTACTGGTTCCAGTAGCTATCGGTCTGTATTGGTTTTTACTTACACAACAGTATACGCCTTTTGTCGGCATAGCCCTTAGCCTTTTACTAGGTCTTGCTTTATCTGGTATCGGATTCAACATCATGCATGATGCATGTCATGGTAGTTATTCCTCTAAAAAATGGGTAAATGATTTGCTGGGTTTATCTCTTAATGCACTCGGTGGAAATGCGTTTATTTGGAAACAGAAGCACAACATCATTCACCATACTTACACTAACGTGGACGGAATGGACGATGATATAGCCAAAAGCCCTGTTATTCGCCAGTGTCAAACACAGGTATGGAAACCAGCACACCGTGTTCAGCATATTTATCTTTGGTTGATCTACGCACTTAGCTCTTTCTTATGGGTATTTGTTATGGATATGGCCAAGTATGGCACTAAACGTATATACACTACCGAGCTCAACAAAATGGATACCCAAGAGCACCTTATTTTCTGGGTTAGTAAGTTGCTCTATCTGGTATTTTACGTTGCTATTCCTGTCTATTTTGTTGGCTGGGGTGCTTGGGGCATCGGATTTTTGTTTATGCACATAGCCATGGGGTTATCCTTGTCTGTAGTTTTTCAGTTAGCACACGTAGTAGAAGAAACAGACTTTGTGTACACGGCCGGTATTGATGATATGCAGATAGAGAACGAATGGGCAGTTCACCAAATTAAAACTACAGCCAACTTCGCGCCGGGCAATAAACTTATTTCATGGTTCGTAGGCGGACTGAACTATCAAGTTGAGCATCACCTCTTCCCCAGAATTAGCCATATTCACTATCCCGAAATCAGTAAAATAGTTTCTAGAAAATGTAAAGAATTTGGTTTACCCTACCACTCCATGCCTACCATGATTTCAGCAGTAGGGTCACATTACAGATTCATGAAAACCTTAGGACAAAAACCAGCGTCATTAGCCTGATTTTTTATGCAAATCATAATTGTGTACTGCTTTCTGTTATTTACAGGAAGCAGTTTTTCTTTTATTTATTTTATGTATGATTAACTTATACGTATTGTTTAACCCGATGCAACATAAGAGGATTTGCTCAGCCAATATGAATTGAAAGCGACGTTACCTCGTAATAGTCTATATTGATAAGAAGTTGAACAATGAACCTTGCTTTAATATCCACGGGTGCATGCAATCTAGCATTTTGGGGTCCTAATTGTGTTGAATGTACAAAAGCAATGATGTAAACGGAGAACTTGTTCTGCACCTGGCCATAATAGTATACTCTAAAGTTGTTTGGTCTCTGAAAAATAAATTCCTTTCATTTTGCTACGAAAATAAAATAGGAAAAGTGAACTAAAAATACCAAAAGAATTGTGGTAAGTACAGGTAGAATATCAAAGAAACACGTCTTTTGAGTGATACTATTTTATACAACACAATTAAAACTGTAAACTAAGATTAGTAGTAAAAAAAGTTTTTACCGTCTTTTTAATATATAATTACCTGCGCCTTATTCGTCACAATATTGTCTGCCTCTTAATCGTGAGAGTCAATTCCATAGCGGATTTCAAGCGCCGGTCTTCATGTTTAGCCTACGCATTCATTCCAATATTATGCGAAAGCAGTTGACTTTTATTGGGTTGCAACACAAAAACTATGCCAATAATAAATTATAAAATGTGAAAGAGACTTTCTAACTTGTGTTTAATAAAAAGCAAATGTTATGAAAAAACAAACTTTACGTAAGTTTTTTAGCACCACAATGCTACTGCTGGCTGGTGCTACTTTGGTTAACGCCCAAAACGTTATATCAACAATTGCAGGTACTGGTATTTCTGGTTTCAGTGGCGATGGTGGCCCTGCAGTAGATGCTCGTTTTGCTAATCCGTATGGTGTTGCAGTTGACCCAACGGGTAATATATTTATTGCTGATAAAACAAACAACAAGGTGAGAATGATTGATGCCAGTTCTCGCAACATTGCTACTGTAGCTGGTTCTACTTATGGGCTTGCTGGATTGGGTGGCCCAGCTACCCTAGCCAAAATGAAATATCCTGCTGGTGTTTTCGTAAATACCTCTGGTAATCTTATCATTACTGATTGGTTCAATGACATGGCTTTTTATCTCGACAGAGCCAGTGGTACTATACACGGTCATTGTGGCGATGGCAATCAGGGTTGCTCTGGTGATGGTGGACATTGCCGCTCTGCAAGAACCATGACTCCTGCAGGTGCATGTCAGGATCTGGCGGGTAATACTTACTTGGCAGATTATGGCTGCAACAAAGTACGCAGAATAGATGCAGTTACCGGTATCATTACTACTATCGTAAATAGTACAGGTAGTTTTGGTTATACTGGCGATGGTAGCTTAGGAATTACCGCAAAACTATCGCGCCCTACAGCAGTGTTTGTTGATCCTACAAGCCCTGGTAATGGTCATCTGTACATCTCTGATGCTGGCAACAATGTGGTACGCAAACTAGATATGAACACCGGTATTATCACTACTATTGCAGGTACAGGTGTTGCTGGTTATTCAGGCAATGGTGGTAAGGCTGTTAATGCTAAACTGCGCAATCCAGGTAATCTGTTCATTGCTGCCGATAAAAGCATGTATATCTGCGATCGTGGCAATCATGTAATTCGCAAAATGAACGTAGAAAGAGGTATCATCAGCACTGTAGTGGGTAATGGTACAATTGGTTTTTCAGGCGATGGCGAAGTTCCAACATTTGCTCAACTCAACGATCCTCAGGGTGTATGGGTAGACAACTCAGGTAGAATATACATCGCAGATGCAGGCAACCATCGTATTCGCATGGTAGCTCCTTTAGGCGATGCTGGATCTGCTACTTCTCCAGTTACTCCTAAAATTGAATCAAGCGTTTCTAGTGCACTCAATGCTGCTGCAGTAAAAGTATTCCCTAATCCTTCTAATGGTGTTTTTACCATTGCTGCAGGTACAGACTATGCTAACTCTTCTGTAGTTATTAGCAATGTAGTGGGTGCTCAGGTATACAGTACTACACTTACTGATGCAAAAGCTGAGGTTAATCTCTCTAGCTTGCCTTCAGGTGTTTACAATGTAACACTCAAGTCTACAACTGGCACACACACTGAGAAAGTGACAATTAAATAAGTTTCACTTTTAATGATTTGTTCAATAAAAATGCTCTCTTTTAGGGAGCATTTTTATTGAATTTTAAGTTAGAACTTTACATTCATGAGGATAACTACACTTATTTATCTGGTTTGTTTGTTCACTATAGGCTGCTACCATAGTAATGCTCAAGGTGTCATTACTACCATTGCTGGTAATGGTGTCACTCAGTACATAGGCGATGGTTGGCCAGCTACGAGTTATTCATTAGCATCTCCCGCTGGTGTATGTGCTGATAAAGCGGGTAACGTATACTCATGTGATAATGTAGAACCTCGCATTCGCAAAATAGACAAATACGATACACTCTTTACCATAGCAGGTACAGGTACACCCGGTTACACTGGCGATGGTGGTATTGCCGCAATCGCTACTTTTGGAAGCCCTGCTAGTATGGCAATAGATACTGCCGGTAATCTATTCATCACAGACCAATACAACAAAGTCATTCGCAAAATAAACAGAACCACCAACATCGTTACTACCGTGTGTGGCTCGGGTGGTGGTGGTTTTGGTGGCGATGGTGGCCCTGCTACTGCCGCCAATCTCGAACAGCCCGAAGGGGCATGGGTAGATAAGCAAGGCAATATATATGTGGTGGACAAAGGAAACCAACGAGTAAGAAAAGTAGATGCGCTTACAGGCACTATAAACACAATTGCTGGCAACGGCACAAACGGTTATTCTGGCGATGGTGGCTTGGCCGTTAACACTCGCCTTTCGTTCCCTAGAGGGGTATGTACAGACAATGCAGGTAATGTATACATAGCCGACTACGGCAACAACCGCATAAGAAGGGTAGACAACACCACAGGCATTATCACCACGGTGGCTGGCACTGGCGCCGCTGGTTATACCGGCGATGGTGGCCCCGCTACTGCGGCTACCTTAGTGTCGCCCTATGGTCTATATTGGAGTAGTCAGGGCAGGTTATACATAGCCGATTATGGCAACAATGTAGTGCGTGCCATATCTGCCGATGGTACCATAAGAACAGTAGCTGGCAGTGGTCTATATGGTTTCTCTGGCGATGGAGGCCCAGCCTTGAGCGCTACCTTTCAAGGGCCTAAAGCAGTTTATGTCGATGACTCTGAATACCTCTACATTGCCGACAGCGAAAACTCTGCCATCCGCAAAGTAACGCCCTCATTCAACAAGGCTACCGATATTACTAATCCCGATCTCCTCAACGTCTACCCCAATCCTGCTAACAACTTCATTACCATAAGATGCAGTATACAGCTTACTGATGCCACAGTAGCTTTACACGATGTGATGGGTCGTGAAGTTTATCGTATTATTATCAACGGCTATCAATCTCACATCGATATCGCCAACTTTCCAGTTGGTATATACATTTTACAGGTCCGCTCTGGGGTTTCTGTCTCTAATAAGAAAATCGAGATAAGGCGTTGATTTTAATGCCAGCTAGAATCCTCATCACAACTTATTTTGTTTTGATATTCCCTAATCACTTCTAGTATTAACACTTTATTGAAATGTATCTCCTTAACTTTGTAACATGCTTATGAAGCGGTTTATAGTTACCATACTCACAGTGTTGTACATGGCAAGTGCCATGGGTGCTACCGTGCACCTACACTACTGCATGGGCGACTTTGTAAATGCTTCGCTCATTCACCACGATGAGCATAAGTGCGACAAATGCGGAATGACTAAAAAGTCGGACGACAACGGCTGCTGCAAAGACGAACACAAAACAATCAAAACAGCAGAGCATCACAAGTCCAATGCCACACTAGATATTGTCAAGCATTTTGCACCCCATCTGCCAGTTGCGCTACAGTATCCTACTCACACTACCTCATTTATTCCCTCATGCAATGTTGTAGTAGCCTCGGCTCATGCCCCGCCCGACATAGGTCTTTCTTGTCCTATTTACATCCGCATCCGCAATCTCAGAATATGATACCCTCATTGTGCTACAGGCTACTTCTGTGTCAGCTTTGTAGCTAGGTATCTATTTTCTTTTGCTCTTTTATAGCAATTCTTTTGCTGATTCTCTAATAGTTAGTTTGTGGTATTGTACATCAAAAACATGGTTTGCAACAGATGCAAAACTGCCGTGCTTCATTTGCTCAATGATGCAGGTGTACAACCATTACACATTGCACTAGGGGAGGTCACTGTAGCCGACAGCATATTGACAGATGATGTCTTACACACCATCTCCCAGTCATTATTACTAGCTGGTTTCGAGCTCATAGACAACAGGAAAAGCAGAATAATAGAAAAGATCAAAAACCTGGTTATAGAGCTAGTACACCGTACCGATGAGCAGCCCCGTGAGAAGTACAGCGAACTAATTGCGGCTAACCTGCACTATGAGTATTCTTACCTTAGCAAGCTTTTTTCTGAGGTAGAGGGTGTCACTATAGAGCATTACATCATTAGCCAAAAGGCAGAGCGCATAAAGGAGTATCTGGTATTTGATGAGTTGTCGCTGAGCGAGGTCGCATTCAGAATGGGATACAGCAGTGTGGCTCATCTGTCTGCACAGTTCAAGAAAGCTACCGGACTCACTCCCAGTCACTTCAAGCGTATAGGGGCTCAGTTGCGCAAACCACTCGATGAAGCAGGCAAGGCATAATTCCATAAACCTTGCACAATATTCTGTAACAACTGCCGTGCAGGCTCATTCTACTTTTGTATCGAACTAAAAAATCGAACAAAACATGAAACAGACTTACAACATAGCAGGTATTACATGTAGTAGTTGCATTACCAGACTCACTACCAGATTATTGAGTGTCAACGATGTGCTGAGTGCTGAGTTGCAGTTTGCCAGTCCGCAAGCTACACTATTGCTCCACACCCATGTGCCACTGGCTACGCTACAGCAGGCTATAGGATCAGATAAATACACCATAACCCCCACTACCAATCATGTGGCTGATGTGGCTGCACAAAGTGCTAGTACTTCCACATCAGTATCATATTATCCTATTTATCTCATTTTTGCCTACATAGCAGGTGCGTCAATATTGGTATTGTTCGCGGCTCCAGATTCGGGTTTTATGGCGTGGATGAACAATTTTATGGCTGGCTTTTTTCTGGTGTTCTCCTTTTTTAAGCTACTCAATATCAGTGCTTTTGCAGAGGGTTATCGTACTTACGATGTTGTGGCTCGCAGGTTTCCAGCTTATGGTTACGTTTATCCTTTGCTCGAGTTGCTACTAGCCATAGCCTACCTACTCAGGTTGCAGCCACTACTCACTAATGCCTTCACGCTCATTCTAATGAGTGTTAGTATAGTAGGAGTGGTCAAAAGCCTGATGCGAAAATCGGCAATTCAGTGTGCTTGTTTAGGTACTATCATCAAGTTGCCACTCAGCACAGTCACCTTTGCCGAAGATGCACTGATGATACTTATGAGCCTCATAATGTTACTCATGCATTTGCTTTAATACAAACAACAACAACAAACAATAATTTTCAAACAAAACAATCATTTTCAACAATTCTAAACAATCAAAACAATGAAACTCCTAAAAACAATACTAGCATCACTGATGCTCATAGCCATTGCGCCACAAGTACAGGCTCAGAAAGTAACCGAAACCATCAAAGTATCTGGCAACTGCGATATGTGCGCTAAAAAAATTGAAGCTGCCGCCACCGCAGCAGGTGCTACTAGGGCAAAGTGGGATACCGACACAAAGGTGCTCACAGTAAAGTACAACAGCAAAAACACCTCCAATGCTGCCATTCAAAAAAGCATAGCCGCCACTGGTTACGACACCGAGCAGTACGATGGCGATATGGCTGCGTACAACGCACTACATGGCTGCTGCCAATACGATGGCAAGCGTGGTGCAGAAAAGAAATAATACTCACTTAATTGTCAAAATCTAACATTCATTACAAATGAAAAACTTCCTTTTAGCAATAGTGCT
>CAMDNC010000108.1 GCA_945902755.1 Flavipsychrobacter stenotrophus | reverse complement strand
CCCAACTGTTCTATAACCGAAGGATCACGCAAGTACAAACCATTATTGCTTAGTAACCGCATTATATTGCCGTTGGTAAACGTAGCAGATAGCAATAAAGCACACGGACAAGCGACAATCAACATTGCGGAAACACTATTGATAATAAGCGATGGATCGACAAAATACCAATATACAGCCGTTACCATTGCTAATATCAAAAGTACAACTGTAAAATATTTACTTAATGTGTGAATAACACTGCCCTTTTCATTAGTCTCACTTTTGTTCTTACTGAATGCATAATGGTTCCACAAAGAGGTGAGGTAACTACCTGCTACAGGTTTAATAATTTGGATAGTAAGCTGCTCCCCTATTTGCCTACCGCCAGCGTACACCATTTCTTGTTGTTTCACTTCCACAGGTTCACTTTCTCCTGTCACAAAACTATAATCTATATAAGCTCTTCCTTTAAGTACTATCGAGTCTGCGGGTATTATCTCGTCATTATACAGCTGCACCACATCTTGCTCTGCCAAATCTTGCAATTTGCGACTCACAATTCCATTCGCAGTGACTACATTCACAGCTATTGGGAAGTAGGATTTGTAATCCCTACTGAAAGATAAAGATTTCCAAGTGCGCTCCTGAACTACGCGTCCCACCAACATAAAAAACACGATGCCACTCATACTGTCTAGGTACCCCCCGCCAGTATTAGTAGTAATTTCATAAATACTCCTAACAAAAGTGATGATAATAGCCAAAGCTATCGGTGCATCAATATTTAGACTTTTTTGTTTTAGGCCACTCCATGCGGTAGTAAAAAACTCAGATGCACTATAAAAAAACACAGGAAGTGAAAGAAATAAATTGAGATACCTAAAAAGGTTGGCGTATTGAGCTTCTAGCCCATTATGACCTGAAAAGTATTCCGGAAAACTCAACATCATTATATTTCCAAAACAAAAACCAGCTACACCCAACTTAAAAATTCGTTGTTTGTTGTATGTTTTCGTTTTCTTTTCACCCGCCTCGTCCAAACTAATATAGGGCTCATAGCCTATTGTAGCCAGTAGCTCTGTTACCTTTCTTATACTTATTTTCTTGCGCGAAAAATGAACGGTTACTTCCCTTGCGCTGAAATTCAATCTGCTTTCACTGATACCACTATCCAGCCTATTGAGATGCTCTAATAACCACATGCACGAGCTACAATGTACACCAGGCACATAAAACGTTACTATTGTATGGTCTCCATTAGTAAACGTGAACAATTGTTTGGCAATATCTTCATTATCGAGGTAGGCATATTTATCACTTCTAATTGCCTTTACTTGAGCCAAACCAGGGTGGTTTTGCAACTTGTAGTAGTCGCACAAACCTTTTTCATTAATTACTTCATATACCAACTTACACCCCTCGCAACAAAATGATTTGTCATCGCTTACAATATTGCTATCCGCACAGGGTAGTCCACAGTGGTAACACAATTCAGCAGACTCAGTTTGTGCGCTTCTTACTTTTTCTTTTACTTCAACCTCTAGTTCACTTACTGCTTGCATTGATCATTTTTTGTGCTTCTGCTACCTTGGGTATAAGGTACTTTTCTTCAAGAAAGAATAGTTCAGTAAGGCTGTTTTCAATTAATGCCATCTGATTCCGCAATACCCTGTATGCATCGGGATAGATAGTTTCGGTGTAAAGTGGCAAAGTAGCCATTTGCAATCTATATAATACACTTTTTATGCTGCTATGTGTAGATTTCATCTCTAGCAACTGCATGTCATGATTCAATTTACAACTTCCAGTACATCCCGTACAATCATGATTAGTAGCCACTTTCTCAGATAAAGAATTGATGTAGGGCATATACTTTTCTCGTCTGTCCATTATACATGCACGTACATCTGATATTAGATTGTTGCATAGCGTAATGTACTGTGAAGTAGATTGGTGTAATTCTAATTTATTTAATTTATCGGCCTGATGATTTGCATTATCACACAATTGTTCAATGGACCGATAAATTTTGCTCGCCAACATTTCCACAAACTGTGGCAATGTGACATCGCTATACTGATCAAATAATACTTTTTCCATGGCAGAAAAAACGGTTTTTACAAAAATATATAGCACCCCAAACGTGAAAAATGATATAGAATAGTTGAAAAACTGATTTTGGTCAGGAAATCAGTAAATAATACCATTGTTATTGACAAATTACTTGCACATCTTACCTTAATTATACTCACATGTCTATCTCCTCAGCTATCAATTGTGGAGCATGTACGAGTAAATCCTTGATACCTCCCTCCACACTAGCCACAAAATGAAATCCTTTTGATTTGAGGTAGGATGCTGCAATCATAGATCTATACCCTCCTGCGCAATAAATCAGCCATTTAGTATTTTGGTCTACTGTAGTATATTGTGTAGTTAGCAAGTTTAAAGGTATATGTACAGAACCTGCAACCCTGTTTTTTGCAACTTCTCGTCTATTACGTACATCCAGTAGTTCATAATTTTCAGTTGCAATTAGCGACTCACAATCATTACTTGCTACAGTAAGTATTTTGTCGTATCGCATATTTGCTGCAAACCAAGCGGTCATGCCGCCTTGTAAGTACCCAGATACTTTCTCAAAACCTATCCTTGCCAATCTTTCAACTGCTTCTATTTCTTTACCTACTTCTGTTACCAATAGCAATTCTGCATCTGAATTAATCAATGTCCCAACCCATACTGCAAAATCGCCATTCAAACCAATATTGATTGCTCCTTCAATAAATCCAGCAGCAAAATCCATAGGATTTCTAGTGTCTAACACTACAACATCATGTTGCATCACATTCTTAAACTCTTTTACTGATAATGCATTTATATTCTTTTTTACTACATCTTCATATGATTCATAACCATTTTTATTTATGAAGGCATCTTTGAAAAAGTAAGCAGGTGGTACAGGCAAATCTGAAGTTACAGCAGCAATAAATTCATCCTTATCATTGATTATCAATGCATAATTGCTTCTTTTTTCTTCACCTATTGTTGTACTTGATTTACTGCTTATGTTCTTACCACATGCCGATCCTGCTCCATGACCAGGATATACAATCGTCTCATCTGGGAGTGTTTTTATACGGTTCTGTAGCGAATCAAACAGCATCGCTGCCAGTTCTTCTTTTTGCAAATTACCGCTCAGTAAATCTGGTCTGCCTACATCGCCTGCAAACAATGTATCGCCTGTAAATACCGCATGTTTTTCGCCAGTATCGTTATAAAGCAAAAAACAGACCGATTCTAATGTATGCCCTGGTGTATGCAATACCTCAATTTTCACCTTTCCTATATGCAATACTTCACCATCTTCTGCTATGTATGCTTTGTATCCCGGGGTAGCTCTCGGTCCAAAAACTATAGTAGCACCGGTAGCATTGGCCAAATCTATATGACCAGATACAAAATCAGCATGAAAGTGAGTTTCGCCTACATACTTGATAGTTGCTCCTCGCTCATGTGCCAATTTCAGATATGGCTCAGGATTACGCATGGGATCAATAACCATCGCTTCTTTGTCCGACTCTATATAATAGGCAGCATGGGCCAAACAATTTGTATAAATCTGTTGTATGTACATCTTTGTAGTATTTAATGACACTTAAAATATTCAAATGGCTCTCGGCAACTATTGCATTGGTACAAGGCTTTGCAGGCAGTAGACCCAAATCTGCTCAATAAGACAGTATCACCAGAGTGGCATTGCGGACATTGAATAATATTATGACCAAAAACATCTAGCGCGCACGACGAATGTAGTGGTGGGGCGATTCCATATTTCCTCAGTTTGTCTTTAGCCACATCAGTCATCCAGTCAGTCGTCCATGCCGGGTCATGTACCATTTTTACACTTACATTATGTATGTGATGGTTGTTGAGAGTCATTTTTATATCCTGCTCTATCAATCCCATTGCCGGACAACCTGTGTAAGTGGGAGTTAATATTACTTCACACCCTTCGTCTGTAAGTAGCACATCCCTAAGCATTCCCATTTCATATATGTTGACTACAGGAATTTCAGGATCAGGTATCACCCTCAGTATGTGCAAAATATCTTCTTTGCTATAGGCTGTCTTTACCATGTTGCATCGGGATAGGCGCGTTGTAAATATTGCATTTCGCTCAGTATGTGACCCAGATATTCAGTATGCACGCCATTTCTACCTCCGGTTTGCATATAGTCAGCTACTGGCACCGATATCCCAGCATCCAACAAAACCTCTTGCACATACACATTCCATTTATCCTTAACAGGGGGCATATCCACAGCTATGTTTATATCCTGTAGCATGGCATCTGCTTTGTCTGTTTCAAACTGTTCTCCTGTGTACATCCACAATGCATTCACAGCAGCTTGCACCCTTGTGTTACTTTCTTCAGTGCCGCCACCTAGTCTTAGCATCCAGTCGGTAGCATGTGCTTTGTGGTACTTTACTTCTTTTAGTGTTTTGGCAGCTACAGCTTTCAGTGTAGTATCGGCACTGTTTTGCAACTCTGTAAAAAAGTAATACTCATAAACAGATGTAAAAAACAAACGAGCTATTGTGAAAGCAAAATCACCATTAGGCAATTCCGAAATCAACGTATTGGTAAATTGTCTTTCACCTCGGCGGTAGGCAAGGTCATCGTCAGTTTTGCCCATACCTTCTACTACACCAGCATAAGATAGCAACAACTGTGCCCTACCTATCATATCCAATGCAAAATTAGTTAATGCCAAATCTTCCTCTAGCAGCGGTGCATTACTACACCATTCAGATAATCGGTAAGACTGTATGAGCGCATTGTCGCCTAGTCTCAGGCAATATTTGTATAAAGCTTGTTCTGTTGTCATAACGTATGTTTTATATTGCCTTTGCTCCTTCAGGCATAACGTAAAAGGTGGGGTGTCTGTAAACTTTATCATTGGCAGGATCGAACAACATATCATTATCATCTGGGTTCGATGCCACAATGGCATCACTTGGCACTACCCATATGCTAGTACCTTCTCCCCTGCGGGTGTACGTATCTCTTGCATTTTGCAGTGCCATCTTTTTGTCAGATGCATGTACACTACCTGCATGTATATAATTGGCACCGGGCTTTGCCTGCATAAACACCTCCCAAATTGCTAACTGTGAATCTATAGCCATAACAATTAGTATTTTTTTATAAATGAAGTAATTCTTTTTCTTTTCTCAATCTGTAGGCTTCTGCTGCTTCTCTCACCCATGCACCTTCGGCATGTACCCGCTTATGGTGTTCCATGCGCTGCCTGTTGCATGGACCGTTCCCACTTATCACTCTGTAAAACTCGTTCCAGTCTATTGGTCCGTGATCATAATGTCCCTTTGCTTCGTTCCACTTCAGGTCAGCATCGGGTATCGTCAGTCCTATTACTTCTGCTTGTTGCACAGTTTTGTCTATAAACTTCTGTCGCAGCTCATCATTAGAATGCCTTTTTATTTTCCACTTCACAGCATCGCCAGTGTGCGGCGACTCACTATCGTGTGGTCCAAACATCATGAGCGACGGCCACCACCAGCGGTTCATAGCATCTTGAGCCATTTCTTGCTGATCCTTGGTACCCTGCATCATTTTTGCCATTATTTCATACCCTTGGCGTTGATGAAAACTCTCTTCTTTACATATTCGCACCATTGCCCTGCTATATGGCCCGTAGGAAGTGCGCTGCAGCGATACCTGATTTACAATAGCAGCACCATCTACCAGCCATCCTATAGCGCCTATATCTGCCCAAGTGAGTGCAGGATAGTTGAAAATATTAGAATACTTTGCCTTGCCACTGTGCAGTTGGGAAATTAACTCCTCGCGCGATACACCCAGTGTTTCAGCTGCACTGTATAAGTACAACCCATGCCCGCCTTCGTCCTGAATCTTTGCCAGCAATATCTGCTTTGCTCGCAAACTAGGGGCTCGCGTTATCCAGTTACCTTCTGGTTGCATTCCTATCACTTCTGAGTGTGCATGTTGCGACATCTGCCTTATCAGGTGTTTCCTGTATGCGTCAGGCATTTTGTCTCGAGGCTCTATCGCATCACCTCTTTCTATCTTTTCTTCAAAGTGTCGCAGCATCTCAGCTTGTATGCTGTCTGTTTTTTCTAAAACATCCATAAAAACGATTTTGTTATTTATATACTTAGATAAACTGAATTTACTTATTGTATTGACAATCAACATTTTACAATGTCCCTCTTCTAGCCTGTTCAGCCTCTATTGACTCAAACAATGCCTGAAAATTACCTTTCCCAAAACTTCTCGCTCCCTTGCGTTGTATGATCTCAAAAAACAACGTTGGTCTGTCCTCCACAGGTTTTGTGAAAATCTGCAACAGATACCCTTCCTCATCTCTATCTACCATTATGCCCAGCGACTTCAGTATTGCCATATCTTCTGCTATCTCTCCTACACGTTCGCCTACAGTATCATAATATTTACCTGGTACATATAAGAACTCTACACCACGTTTACGCATCTCACTTATCGTGAAAACTATGTCATCTGTAGCCACTGCTATATGCTGGCAACCAGGACCTCCATAAAAATCGAGGTATTCCTCTACCTGCGATTTTTTGATACCTATTGCTGGTTCATTTATCGGAAACTTTATTCTGCCATTTCCATTGCTCATCACCTTGCTCATCAGTGCGGTATACTTTGTACTGATGTCTTTGTCATCAAATGTCACTAGATTGGCAAAGCCCATTACTCTCGCATAGAAGTCTGCCCATTTGTTCATAGCACCGAGCTCTACATTTCCCACCATATGGTCTATAAATTTCAGACCGGTGCTGGGTGGATTGTACTCAGATACCCAAGGCTCATAACCTGGCAAAAAGACACCATTGTAATTCTTACGTTCCACAAATATGTGTATGGTATCTCCATAAGTGTGTATGCCCGAGCGTACCACTTCTCCGTCATTATCACTCTCAGTCATGGGCTCAAAACACGATGTGGCTCCACGCTCAGTAGTCATATCATGAGCTTCGGTAGCATCGTCTACCCACAATGCTATAACCTTCACCCCATCGCCATGTTTGCGTACATGGTCTGCAATCGGGCTATCGGGCACCAATGGTGTTGTAAGAACTAGTCTTATTTTGTCTTGTACCAGCACATATGATACCCTGTCTTTTACACCTGTCTCCAAGCCTGCATATGCCAGCGACTGAAATCCAAAAGCTGTCTTGTAGTAATGTGCTGCTTGTTTAGCATTGCCCACATATAGTTCCACATAATCGGTACCATTGATTGGCAGAAAATCTTCAGCCTTATCAAATATTTTCTCAATACCGTAGTTATAATTTTCTACTTCTTTAAGACTTGGTGTGTTCATATCACGTTTGCTTTATTTATTAAAGAATGTATTTTGCTCCTATTCGTAGTTTCAATACCATTATCGCCACTGCTCTGGCAACCATGATTTGAAATAATCAGGTACTTCTATTTTCATTCCTTCCTCCGTTATCATCAGCGGCTGAAAAGGATCTATCATCACAGCTAGTTCTTTAGTTTCTTTCTGACCTATGCTACGCTCTATAGCTCCCGGATGCGGACCGTGTGGAATACCGCCAGGATGCAGTGTGAACTGTCCGGCTTTTATGTTGTTTCTACTCATAAAGTCACCATCTACATAGTACAGCACTTCATCACTATCTATGTTACTGTGGTGATAGGGTGCTGGTATTGCATCTGGGTGATAATCGTATAATCTTGGCACAAAAGAGCAAATCACAAAATTGCGGCTCTCAAATGTCTGGTGTACAGGTGGTGGCATGTGTATGCGACCAGTTATAGGCTCAAAGTTGAATATGGAGAATGTGTATGGATAATGATAACCATCCCAGCCAGCTACATCAAACGGATGATTGGCATACACATACGGGAACATCATCCCTCTTTTTTTAATAAAGATGTCAAAATCGCCCTGCTCATCATTGGTTTGCAGGTCACCAGGTCTTTTTATATCTCGCTCACAAAACGGCGAATGCTCCAGCAGTTGTCCAAAGTCATTCCTATATCTGCGGGGCGTAAAGATGGGGTCAAATGACTCTACATACAATAGCTTATTATCTGTTGAGTCAAATACTATTTTATACACCGTTCCTCTGGGTATTACTATGTAGTCGCCATACACAAACGGCAATACGCCAAACATGGTATGCACCTTGCCACTGCCTTTATGTACAAACAATAGCTCGTCGGCATCCGCATTTTTATAAAAATAAGGTGTAGACTGCATTGGCGCTGCCAAGCCTATATGCATCGCACTATTCACCATCAGTGTTTTGCGGCTTTGCAAATAGTCCTCTTCTGGCTTAAGGTCATAACCACTGAAACTCATCGCATTCAGTCCGTTCTCCATGGCTATTTTAGGCGCCACACTATATGGCTGCCCTTTCTGCCGCACCTGTGTCGGCGGATGCAAATGATATACCAACGACGATAACCCACCAAAACCCTGTGTGCCCACCAACTCCTCTTGATAAAGCGCTCCACTGGGCTGACGGCTTACTACGTGTCTTTTGTCGGGTACTATTCCTAAACTATGATAAAATGGCATGTGTTCGTTTTTCAACAACAAACGTATCAACTACACATAGCCTCACATATGACCTTTGGCAGCTACACAACTGATATTTATCACAATTCCCCCAAAAATCATAGCTCACCCCTCTCCATCAAACCTTATTTAACCCACTTTCCCAATACCTTTGTAAACAACCTAAGCTACCAATCATGCACATCATTCGCACTACTATACTATTATTATTACCCATCATTGGATTAGCACAAGCCACTACCTACCCCACCGACTATTTCCGAAATCCGCTCGATATTCCCATTTTGTTAGCTGGCAACTTCGGCGAGTGCCGCCCGGGGCATTTCCATAGTGGACTCGACATCAAAACTCAAGGCAAAGAAAACCTACCGGTTTATGCCGCCGCCGATGGCTACGTTTCTCGCATCAAGACCGACAAAGGTGGCTTTGGTCATGCCATATACCTCACTCACCCCAACGGCTTTACTACGCTATATGCTCACCTCAACGATTACGCTCCCTTCTTGCAAGAGCACCTGCGCGAGCAGCAATACCGCAACAAACGCTGGAACCTAGATCTATCCTTTAACCCCGACCAGTTCCCAGTCAACAAGGGTCAGCAAATAGCATGGTCGGGCAACACAGGCTCATCTACTGCTCCACACCTCCACTTCGAGGTGCGCGACTCTAAAACCGAACACCCACTCAATCCACAACTGTTCGGCTTCAGCGTCAAAGACGAACTTCCACCTACTTTAAAAGAAATCTATTTCTATTACGGCAATGTGTATGATGGCAAACACACATCAGTACCTGTAAGCTTAAAAGGCAAAACATACAAACCCTCCAAACTTACACCCTCGTCCGATACCCTACTCCTGCCACAAGGGCTTACGGGTATCGGTTTTGTGGCCGACGACTACATGAATGGCAGCGACAACTCCATCACCTTCTACACTGCACAACTATTCCTCGACAACAACCTACAATCCACCGTCACGCTCAATGATATCGGCTACGATGTATCGCGCTACATTCACGCCTACACCGACTATACCACCAAACAAAAAAACAAAAAATGGGTACAATGCCTCTTTCGTATACCCGGCAACAAACTCAAATCTCTATACACCACCATCAACGATAAAGGCGGTAAGATGCTAATAGACACAGACACACCTCGCCTGCTTCGCCTACTACTTACCGACAACAACGGCAACACAACTGAAGCCTCCTTTTATGTAAAAGGCACCACCAACGATTTGCAACCAACCACCACTTCCGATTGTACCCCATTTTATGCCAGCAAAATCAATGAGTACAAAACACCCAATATCGAGTTCTCACTAGACGAAAACCAACTATATGACGATGTTTGTTTTCACATATCCTCCACACCATCCGCAGCTACCCTCACCGACAAATACCAGCTACATTATCCCTTTATTCCACTACATCATTATTTCGATCTCCGTCTCAAACCCAAAAAAACCATTCCACTCAATATGCGCAGCAAGGTAGTGCTGCTCTACAGCGATGGCAAAGACATAGACGGTATGGCAGCCACCCCCACCGATAAGGGCTGGTACAAGGCTAGTGTTCGCAATTTAGGTACCTATTGGCTGCACACCGACACCACCCCTCCTGTAATCAACTCTCTTCAAAAAAACGGAGCCAACCTTTCTAAAGCCAAACAAATCACCTTTAATGTCAAAGATGCCACCACCTCAGTTCGAAAATTTTCAGGTATGCTAGATGGCAAATGGATTTGTTTTGAGCAGCACGGCAATTCATTCTTTTATGTCTTCGACGATCATTGTCCACCTGGCAAGCACCAACTCATCTTCACAGCCGAAGATGAAAACGGAAATGAAGCTTCATTCACTTTAGGCTTTGTGAGGTAATGTATTATTATACATAGCACTATTGTACCTATTTACCCTTCTTTGTTACCACATCCCAAAATGATTAAGTAACTATGTAGTGCAATCACAAAAAACACAACACCATATCATGTCATATCCATACCAAATCAAGTCGGCAGAAGAATACCAGGCAGCTTACACCAAGAGCATCACAGACCCCGAAGGCTACTGGGGAGCAGTAGCATCTTCCTTCCTCTGGCGCAAACGCTGGGATACTGTCCTTGAGTGGAACTTCACTACCCCCGACATAAAGTGGTTCAGTGGTGCCCAACTCAATATCACCGAAAACTGCCTCGATAGGCACCTCGGCTCACTGGGCAACAAACCCGCCATCATCTGGGAGCCCAACGACCCCGAAGAGCACCACCGAATCATTACCTACCGCGACCTCCACCACAAAGTAGGTCAGTTTGCCAATGTCCTCAAGAATAATGGCGTCAGCAAGGGCGACCGCGTTTGCCTCTACATGGGCATGGTGCCAGAGCTCGCCATAGCAGTGCTAGCCTGCGCCCGCATAGGTGCCATACACAGCGTCATCTTTGGTGGCTTCAGCGCACAGTCCATTGCCGACAGGCTCCAAGACGCTCAGGCACACACCGTCATCACCTGCGATGGTGCCTACCGGGGCAACAAACAAATACCCCTCAAGTCCGTCATCGACGATGCATTAGTACAGTGCCCCTTTGTTACCAAGGTCATAGTGCTCACCCGCACCCACACACCTGTCAGCATGATCAAGGGCCGCGACCTCTGGTGGGAAGACGAAATACGCAAAGTAGAAACCCTCGGCATTCACGACTGCCCTGCTCAGGTCATGGAGGCCGAAGACCCACTGTTTATCCTCTATACATCAGGCTCCACCGGCAAACCCAAGGGCGTAGTACACTCCTGTGCCGGCTACATGGTCTACACCACTTACTCGTTTGTCAATGTCTTTCAGTACCAGCCCGGCGATATCTTCTTCTGCACCGCCGATATCGGCTGGATCACCGGCCACAGCTACATCCTCTACGGTCCCCTCAGCGCAGGCGCCACCACATTGATGTTCGAGGGCATACCCACCTGGCCCGACGCTGGCAGATTCTGGCAAATCATAGACAAGTACAAAGTCAACATACTCTACACCGCCCCCACAGCCATTCGCTCACTCATGAGTTTTGGCCTCGGCCCCGTCCATGCACACAACCTCAGTAGCCTCAAGGTGCTGGGCTCAGTGGGCGAACCCATCAACGAAGAAGCTTGGCAATGGCTGCACCAAAACATAGGCAAGGGCAACTGCCCCATCGTAGACACCTGGTGGCAAACCGAAACCGGAGGCATCTTGATATCTAACATGGCAGGCGTCACCCCCGCTCGCCCCTCCTATGCCACCCTACCCCTACCCGGTGTAGAGCCTATGCTAGTCGACGAAAACGGACAGGAAATCCTCGGCAACAACGTCAGCGGCAACCTCTGCATCCGTCACCCCTGGCCCTCCATCATTCGCACCACCTATGGCGACCACGAGCGATGCCGTACCAACTATTTTGCCACCTATCCCGGTCTATACTTCACCGGCGACGGCTGCTACCGCGACGAAAACGGCAATTACCGCATCACCGGCAGGGTCGATGATGTGCTCAATGTAAGTGGCCACCGCATAGGCACAGCCGAAGTAGAAAACGCCATCAATATGCACTCTGGCGTCATCGAAAGCGCAGTAGTAGGTTACCCACACCACGTCAAAGGGCAAGGCATATATGCCTATGTAGTCTTCAGCAGCAGCCATGGCGACGAAAACCTGAGCCGGCAAGACATTATCCAAACCGTAAGCCGAATAATAGGTGCCATAGCCAAACCCGACAAAATACAGTTTGTAACAGGCCTACCCAAAACCCGGAGCGGTAAAATAATGCGCCGCATACTACGCAAAATAGCCGAAAACGAACCCAACAGCATAGGCGACACCTCTACCCTCCTCGAC
>CAMDNC010000107.1 GCA_945902755.1 Flavipsychrobacter stenotrophus | reverse complement strand
TTAACAGCCCTGCTATGCCCCCTATGCTCAGTAGCAGCACCCCACTCCTGAAGTTGATGCGCTGACGTATGCCCACTATGATGAGTGCCGCCATAGTACCTACAAACGACGTAATGATACAAGGCAGCATCACATCGGCCGGATTTTGGGCATTCTGTGCCGCTCTATAACCTATTATAGAGGTGGGTATCAGCGTGAGACCTGCGGCATGCAGGCACAGAAACATAATTTGGGCATTACTGGCGCGTTCTTTATCGGGGTTTATCTCCTGTAGACTCTCCATTGCTTTTAGCCCAAAAGGTGTGGCTGCAGAATCAAGACCCAGAAAATTAGCAGCAAAGTTGAGTGTCATATACGATATGGCTGGGTGGCGGGCGGGCACATCCGGAAACACCTTCACAAAAACCGGACTCAGCAGCTTAGCCAGCTTCTCTGATGCACCAGAGTCTATAAGCAACTGTAGTATACCACAAAAAAACGACAGATAAGCTATGAGCGGCAGTAGTAAGTCTAGTATAGCACTTTTGCAGGTAGGCAGTATGCCGTCAGTGGCTTGTTTGCCAGTGGTCACCTTTACTATACCCCGCTCGGCAGTGTAGGTAGTATCTTGTTTTCGGGTAGCACCCTTTACCACATAGCTACCGTTCGCCAGCACACTATCGCGCAGGCCAGCCGGTAGTTGTGGCACATAGGTTTCACGCACCACCAGGGCATCATCTTTTTTGCCATTTACAGCATAGTCTATTGAGTACACATTGCCTGTAGCCAGCATACCCAATATATACACCACTGATACAATAACGATAATCAACCAAAATCTGCTCAATACCATCTTGTGTCAAATGTAAAAAAGTAATTGGTAGCATGTATACCAACAGAAGATTGAACAATAAATTGAAACCCGTAGCAACACGATAAGTTACCAATAATGAAGCCTCATTCTGAGACAATCCATCGCTACATTGTTTCAGATAGAATAATACTTTATATTGCATCAGAATCATTCAGCAATATGGAGCGCAAAAAATTTATTAAACAAACATTATTGACTTTCCCTGCATTGTGCCTTGGCAGTAGTTGGTTATTCTCCTCTTGCAAAAAAGATGATGAAATAAAAACTGGAAATTGGCGAGGAGATGTTATAGTTGTAGGGGCAGGAATAGCAGGCCTGCACGCCAGCAAGCTACTTATGAATCTGGGCTTAAATGTCACTATTCTAGAAGCGACTGATAAAACTGGTGGCAGAATAAGGGCGCTTAGTGGAATGGCAGAATATGATATACAGTTAGGTGCAGAAGAAGTACACGGTAAAAACTCGGAATGGTACAAAATAGTAAGCAATACACCGGGAGTGGCCTTGCACATACCCGATGGTGAAGATTATTACTTTCTGAATGACAAATTGAAAAGCGAAACAGATTGGGCTGGAGATAGTGTCCTAACTCAAGCGCAAACATTCATAGCTGCTGCTACCAACTACAATGGTGCTGATGTTACGGTACTGGAAGCAGAAGTAGCAAGAGGAAACAACCCTGCAAACTTCAACATTACAAATGCACGTATTGGCAATGAATACGGCACCAGTAATAGTAGACTAAGCATAAAGGGCATAACAGAAGAAGAAAACTTGTGGGAAAGCGGCGATGATAATTACAACCTGAAAACAGGCTCGTACAAAGATGTGTTGAACCATCACTACAGTAGTGTAATAGACAAAGTCCTATTGAATAGCGCTGTTGTTGAAATTGACTATAGTGGCGAAAAAATAACAGTAAAAACAACCAACAACCAAACCTATATAGCAGACAGAATAATAATATCGACTCCTTTGGCTATGTTGAAAAAAGAAACAATAAACTTTACACCTGCACTACCTGCTGAAAAAAAAGCAGCGATTGCCAAAATAGGGATGGGCGCAGGAATGAAAATAATACTGAAATTCAAAAACCGCTTTTGGGATGCAGCTACAGGTTCAATAATAGGTGGTACTAACTCAGTAGAAATATGGACACCTGGATTGGGAAAAAGTAACACACCCATACTTACCACATTTGTAATGGGCGAAAAGGCTGAATACTTAAGCAATCTAGGCAACGATGCTACTAATGTGCTATTAGCCGAATTGGATTTAATGTATGGAGGTAATGTAGCCAGTGCAGCCTTTGATGATGCCTACATTATAGATTGGACAAAAGAACCTTACATACAGGGAGCTTACTCCTACCCGGTGGTGGGTGGAGGCATAGCACAGAGAATCGAGTTAGCCAAAAACGTTGGTAAAAAAATCTATTTTGCGGGTGAAGCCACAAATTATAAAGGGCATAGCGCCACAGTGCATGGTGCTCTAGAAACAGCTATCAGAGTAGTAAATGAGTTGACACAAGATTAACTCTGCATATTCGACCTCTTTACTTTCAAGTGAATACACGTTTATTATTGAGGATAGTGGTCATTTTTTCACGGCATTAAAACAACTCATACAATCTACAACTTTGCAAAATGTCACTTCCTGTAAAAGCACATCCTTATTCAAGCAAAAAAGCAGCTTGCAAAATCACGAAAAAGCCATTATCCCAATAATACCCAATGGAGCAGCGAATATGATTATCCAGTTAGCAATATACAGTTTCATTGCTGTAGCAAGCAATTTTGTATGATAATCATCCAATGAATAATTGTTTCTTAGGTTATCCAGTTCGATTTCAATTTTCCTAATCGAACATTCTGAGACATTAACAGGCAACAACACATTACTGCTAACTTTTTTACGAATTATAGCATACCAAATACCTAATACTACAAGCAGCACAGCTATCAATGCAGCGCAATAGACTGTAATCATATTGCATTTATGTTAATTAAATTTAAGCGAAAAAAAACAAAGAAGATGTAAATAAAAAAATGAAAACTAATTGAATCGATCTGTTTTACCTTTGCTAAACTTACACTTATAATAACCACTGTAGGGATTTCTACATAGATAGGGCAACTTGAAAAGAAATGATAGATTAGTAGTATTTTCGTAATGCAAATTTATCCACGATGACAAAACAAATAATACATCCACCACTTAGTAATATTCAAGAAGAATTATTAAAACTCTTCTCATTCGACATCCCTGATGCGCAATTGAAAGAGCTAAAAAAAATAATTAGCGTTTTTCTGTTAGAAAAAGCTAGAGATAAAGCAGATGCTATATGGGATAGCAAAGGATATACTGAGGAAAAATTACAAGAGTTGCTGAACAATAAATAATGAGCATAGTAAAAATTGTTTTGGATACAAATTGCCTGCTGGAAAGCATATCACGTAATTCTGTAAATAAAATCATACTGGATAAACTTATCTCGGGAGATTACGACTTATACCTTACTAACGAAATACTGATGGAGTACGAAGAGAAAATAGCTGATATCTTTTCTTCCGAGACCGCTGAATTAATAATCAGCTTTTTATCCGTTCTTGAAAACGTAAAGAAAATTGATATTCACTATCATCTAAATTTGATTACTACCGACCCTGATGACAATAAATTTGTTGATTGTGCATTTGCAAGCAACGTACATTATTTAGTAACCAACGACAAACACTATAACAAACTAAAATCTGTTACTTTCCCCATCATCAATATCATCAGCCTCGTTGAATTCAAAAACTTATTAGATAGCTAAATAACCTCACTTATCCTCCTTCCTAAATTGTACCTTCCATTGCCCACCACTATCTATAAGAAACAATAATTGGTCTTGAGATTTGTTGTCTGATAGGGTGTAGGTTACTATCGCTCGGTGAGCTGCTTGTCGGCAGTCTTTTATGCCTATGGTGATACCCAACATCTGTCGGCGGGCAGAGTCTACCAGGTATCCGCTTAGTGCTGCTAACTCATCTATCATAGCACGCGTGTCAGTGGTGGCATATTTGCGGGCCTCATCATAGTCCAGATGATAAAATCCGGTCAGCCATTTGTAGGCTATACTGCGGGGTTCGTTTATATCTGTTTTCACATTGTAAAAAGCTGATGTATTGGCAAAGTAACGTATATAATAGTCTACTGGCACATGATCATAAATGGGGTCTATCACATAGTTGCCCAGCTGGTCTATAAAGCCATACTTACCGCTCATCTCCACCAGTGCCCTATCACCATCATACCCAAATGCGAAGTCGTACTGAGGCGCTATCACAAATTTACCCTTAGTGTTGATATAGCCCCATTTGCTACCATTTTTGGCAGCAGCCATTTTGTTCCCTCTAAAAGGGTAAGCATCTGTAAACTGTGCTGGTATCACTTCTTGTTTTTTTGCACTTATCCATCCCCACCAGCCTTTATTTTTCACCAGGTATTGGTCGCCATCTAGGTCCAGGTCGTCATAAATGGGCGATAACAGATAATTACCTTTTTTGTCAATTACTCCATATTTGCCTCCTGCGGCCACCTTTGCCTTACCTCCTACAAACGGATGAGCATTGTCGAATAGATACTGTATTCCCAGATCTCCCTTTTTGTCTACATAACCCCATTTACCGCTGCTATTCATAACAGCACACATCCCACCCGAGAAATAACTTACCGCATTGTACTGTGGGTTTAGCACCACTTTACCCTTTTTATTTACAAAGCCCCACAGCTCACCATTTTCAGTTAGCGTGCTATAAGCAGCCATACCTTCACTATACATTTCTACACTTTGAGCATCTTGCAGTACCAACTGCTGTACACCATTTTTGTCTATCAGTGTAGGGCATCCGTTATGTGGCACCACCCATGCCACCCCCTCACTATAGGTTGCAGCATAACTGTATACTGGCTTCACCACATACTTACCTGCATTGTCTATATAGCCCCAGTTGCCGTTGGTATCGGCCACTACTGCCACGCCACCTTCATAGCAGCCCGCCCTCTTGTATACAAGTGGCACTACAACCTTGCCACTGCGGTCTATATAGCCGTATGTGCTGCCATACTTTACAGGCAATAGTTTGTTGCTGACACTACCCTGCCTGCCACAAGATGTAGCAAAAACCGAAAGCAGTATCACTAACAAATATTTTTGCATGTAGCCGCGGCAGTAATTGCTTTTTGTAGTGTTATAAACGTATGTCTGGCTATAATGTTACGCACACAGGTTGCCAGCATATCTATTTTGCGGTCTGTGTAGTATCTGCAGTAGTGGCAGCGCTATCGGTAGTTGGTACCTCTTCGCTCATTTCTTCGCCTTCTGTAGTCTGCGGCAGTGTACCCACCAGGTCTGTTTTGGTAAACTGCACGAGCCATTTATCATTCTGCTTCACCAGGCTCAGCACCTGCTCATTGGGGTTGTCCGAAGAAGTGTAAGTTACCATGGCTTTATCCCCATCTTCTTTTACATCCTTTATTGATACTTTTATCTTTTTCAGCTCTGCCCTGCCCGAGTCTGACACACCTGCTGTTAGCTC
This sequence comes from Flavipsychrobacter stenotrophus, assembly GCA_945902755.1. Lineage (GTDB taxonomy): Bacteria > Bacteroidota > Bacteroidia > Chitinophagales > Chitinophagaceae > Nemorincola > Nemorincola stenotropha_A. The sequence goes on along the minus strand of CAMDNC010000107.1, from coordinate 7,320 downwards.
TTCCAGCGTCGACAATAGGTTTTTAGTATCGTTGGTAGATAGCTTCATAGCCTGCTCAAAATCCATCTGATTAAAGCCAGTTAGCCACGTGTGCGCTACATCCTTGGGGTTGTTTTTGTTGCAACTCATAAGCGCAAACGGTACAATGACTACAAACAGCAACAGGCGCAGATTATTCTTCATGTATATACTATATTTATAAGGCAAAGGTATCATTTAAATTTCACCTGCCAAACCAAGGCAGCGTGCTTATTCAGGTATAGATTGTCGGTGCCTACATACTTTCGCCCCATGGCCATAGATGTGGGTATATAAGTAGTATCGCCAGCAGCAGTAAGTAGCACACTCCTCACAAACTCTGTACAGTACAACTTATCTGTAGTATTCAGGTCAAAATGAGTATCAAATCGTGGTTGGTGGTGGTATATAGCATGCACTATTTTTCTTAGTGTATCTAAATTGGCCGCCATCAAATCATACTTTACTATCCCCAGTGCACTATTGCTGGCAGCAGAAAAAAAATGCGAAGCTGAGTCGCGTCTCAGCCTCGCATCCGGATTGTCTTCCCCGCCTATGCTGTGATACACATACGGATAACCACCTTCTACCAGCACCACCCCACAGTGCGAAAATCGCTGGTCTTGTCTGTTGATATTGGCCAGCATACGGCTTTGTGTACTATTGCCCATACGCAGCACCACATATCCGTCCTTCAGTAGGCTTATTGCCGTGTCTATTGCACGTTTGTTCCAGCTACCGTGCAGTTGCTGTGTAGCTTTTGGGGGCGTAATCATATAGTCTAAATACCTCGCTGCCCACCTTACACTGGCTACTATTGTGATACCCAGCAAAAAGCGGACGAACAATCTATTCATGTAGCTGTGTTACTTGGAGCCAATTAGCATTACACATTAAACCTAAAGTGCATTACGTCACCATCTTGCACCACATATTCTTTACCTTCTATGCGCAGTTTGCCATTTTCGCGGCAGGCAGCTTCGGTTTTGTATTGCACATAGTCTTTGTAAGCTATCACTTCTGCTTTTATAAACCCTTTTTCAAAGTCAGTATGTATCACACTCGCAGCCTGTGGCGCTTTCCACCCACGCAGTATAGTCCAGGCACGCACTTCCTGTACACCTGCTGTAAAGTACGTTATCAGGTTAAGCAAAGTATAAGTAGAACGTATCAATCTGTTAAGCCCTGGCTCTGTGAGTCCATACTCTGACAAGAACAACTCTTTATCATCCACTGTTTCTAGCTCAGATATTTGTGCTTCTATCGAGTTGTTCATTACTATCACCTGTGCCCCTTCTTCTTCAGCCACTTTAACCAGTATATCTGAATATTTATTACCTGTAAGCAACGCCGCCTCATCTACATTGGCCACATAAAGCACTGGTTTTTCCGTTAGCAAAAAGAGATCTGCTGTTGCTTCAGCATCTTCGCCTTCCAGTTGCAATCCACGTATGTTTTTACCTTCGCCCAGGTGTTGCTGACAACGTTGCAGCACTTCGTAAGCGCGTTTATTTTTAGGATCACCTGCTTTTAGCAGTTTTTCTACACGCTGCATCTTCTTTTCCACACTTTCTAGGTCCTTCAGCTGCAGCTCAGTATCTATGATTTCTTTATCGCCCACTGGGTTTATTTCTCCTTCCTCACGCAGTATATTATCATCCTCAAAACACCTGATAACATGCACTATAGCATCTACTTCGCGAATATTGGCCAAAAACTTATTGCCTAGCCCTTCGCCCTTACTGGCTCCTCTTACCAGACCGGCTATATCCACAAACTCAAATGTAGTAGGCAATATACGCTGTGGCTGCACCAGCTCTGCCAGTTTTGCCAAGCGCTCATCGGGCACATCTACCTGACCCACATTGGGCTCAATAGTACAAAACCTATAATTAGATGCCTGAGCTTTGGCGCTATTGCTCACCGCATTAAACAATGTTGATTTTCCTACGTTGGGCAATCCTACTATACCTGCTTGTAATGCCATCTTTTTGCTTTGAAAATTTGCGCAAAGGTAAGGGTATTGTTTAAAACGTGTAGTTTCAATAAATTATACCTCGCTACCTGTGATTTGTACAAATAAATCTTTTACAATTTAACTAGCTTAATCATATTTTTGCCGCCAATTACTATTTTTGACTACCTTACTATATAATCTGCTCACCCGTAACTAAACTATTACACTATACTCAGCTGTCTTAAATATTTTATGACAATCAAAAACAGACTACTCCTCTCCGCATTTGCCCTTTGGCTGGTCTGTGTCCTATTCACACCCTATCGCTCATTAGCATCGCGCACAGACAGCCTGCGAAAAGTACTGACTACCAAAATGTTGCCCGACAGCTCCAAGGTAAACCTGTTTGTTGCGATAGCATGGGAGTACAAAAATAAAAATCTGAATATCGACTCCATAGAGGCTTATGCCAACAAGGGAATAGAACTAGCCTCAAAAATCAAATATCCTCTAGGTACTGCACGCTGCCACATTATGCTGGGTACTGCATTGCTACTCAATGAAGACTACGATAGAGGTACTGCCTACCTCAATGATGCACTGAGCTACTTTGAAAAACAACCAGACAGCAAGGAACTCAACGAAATACTCCACAACCTCGGTCTCAGCTATTACAAACAAACCAAACTAGACCTAGCTATTCAATACTTTGAACGCTCAAAAAAAGTAGCACAAAACACCAATACACCTAGCCGACTGGCAAGGGCCCACTACTACCTGGCCGATATACACAACGAACAAGGCAATTATATCAATGCGCTAGAGGAATACCTGCATGCTCTTGAACTTTATGAAAAGGGAGGCAAAAAAAACCAGATATCTAATTGCCTCACAAATATAGCCACCGTTCACGCACAGCTCAAAGACTTTAAACAGGCACAAGCTTTCATAAAACGCAGCCTTACCTACTCAGATGTAGTAACAAACCCCGAAGAAACCTACCAAAACTATGCTAACATTGGGTATGTATACGGGCTCATGAAAGACTTCCCCAATGCCGAGCATACCTATCAACAAGGATACGACCTCACCAAAACTGATGGCAACGAATACTGGAATACGGTTTTCCTTTCCAATCTGGCAGATATCTACACCAGCACTGGCAAAACCAACAAAGCAATAGCTGCTTATGATGAGGTGCTAAAAAGAAACGAAAACGACCAAGATGTAAACTTCACGCTCTCTGCACACGCAGGCATAGGCAGGCTACTACATGCTCAAGGCAAAAAAAAGGAAGCCATCGCTCATTTGCTCAAAGCGTTCAATTTATCCAAAGAAAATGGCCTGAAACGAACTACGATGGAACTAGCCGTAGACCTCGCTCTCTACTACGAAGAAACCGGAGAATACAAACAAGCGCTGCTATTTCACAAAATCCACAACACCTACAACGATTCTCTTTTTAGCGAAAACAATAACAAAAAACTACAGCAACTACAGTTCAACTACGAACTGGAAAAAAAACAACGCCAGATAGACAACCTCCAGAAAAACAAAGAAATACAAACTGCCACTGCTACCAAGCAAACAATTATATCTACATCGCTACTCATAGGCATGCTGCTGCTATCTATCATCATGCTACAGGTATACCGCAGCAAGCTATCCGAAAGAAAAAGCAAAGAAACACTGCAACTTCAGGCTACAACGCTCGAAGAGCTTAACCAGTTTAAAGACAAGATATTTTCCGTACTCTCTCACGACCTCCGCAGCCCAGTCAATTCCTTCACTGCAGCCGTTCACATGCTCAACGAAAAGGAAATAACCCCAGAAGAGTATGAAATCATGAAGCCCGAAATCAACAGTCAGGTCAATGCACTTAATTTGCTACTAGACAATGTATTGTTTTGGGCTAAAAGCCACATTCAAGAACAGAAAGTAGCCCACATTACCAAAACAGACCTATATGAACTGATACTAGATAACATAGATATGCTGCAAAGCATGTCTGAACGAAAAAACATCACTATCTCTAACAATATAAATACGAACACATTCGCGCTTTGCGATGCAGGGCAAATAAATATTGTGCTGCGCAATCTGCTGATGAATGCCATTAAATACACCCATTCTGGTGGCAGCATCTCCCTAAACACTTATACTATCAAGGATATAATAGCCATTTCTGTCACAGATACTGGCATAGGTATGACCGCCGATGTGGTAGAAAATCTCTTTGCCACTAATGCCAACAAAAACACCTATGGCACCGATGGCGAAAAAGGTATTGGGTTGGGGCTCATCCTCTGCCACGAGTTTGTTAAGGCCAATAATGGCTCTATAGAGGTCACCAGTACTCCTGGCAAGGGTAGCACCTTTACGCTGATACTCCCAAAAGCTTAATAATCATTCCAGCACTCTGCTAGCTGCTATGGTCAGTCACTATCACCCATTTGCCCTTTATCTTGTGCAATAGCAGGGTGTAAGCCCCACTTACATCGCCTGCTTTTCTGGCTAGCGCCCATCGCCCCACCACAAAGTAATACTTACCCGATAGTTTTTGGATGCTCGTTATGGTAGAGGTGAGCACGCCAGAGTGGTCCTTGTCTGGGTACGCCTTTAGATACCTGTTCAGGGTAGCAGTGTAGCCATAGGTAGGCCCTTTCGACCCTATAAACAGTAGACTGTCACTCTCCCAGTAGCCATTCATATAGCCAGCTATGTTGCCCTTGTTCCACTCTGTCACTTGTGCAGCCAGCATGGCACGTATTGCTCGCTCTTGTTTGGCACCGGCACTAGCCTCCATAGCACCACACAGCAGCAGCGGCAGCAATAGTTTTGCTTTTATCAATGTATCTGGTATTTATTGTCAAAAATGCTGAAGTTATCATTACGAGGGGTGAATATCCAGCATGCCAGATACAGTATCAGACCAGCTACTATCATGGCCACACTCATCTTTCTGCCACTACCTTCTTCAGTAATAAATGCCAGTATGATACCGCTAATAAATAGCACAGTAGCAATAAAAAGTACGGCTAATAACTCTCCCATATACTCATAGATGTTGAACAATGATCAACGCTGCAATTTCGCAAAAATATTGCAACATTTTATCACACTTGCAGCCCTTACTATGGTTAATGAATTACTATTGTTTACCCGGCTTCGATTTTTTATACCGCCCTATCAGTTCTGCCACTGGTGTACGCATCAGGTACTCCGCATTCAGCTCCGTAAACATTTTGGCTTTCGATGGTGCTATGCTCAGCGCTTTCTCCAGTTGCAGCAGTGCCTCTTTCGCCTTGCCCAGCTCCAGCAGCGCAGCCGCATAGTAGTAGTAGAAGTCACCCTTCTCACCACAATGCTCTATAGCCACATGCAGTTGCAGTATAGCCTCGTCATAGTAGCCAGCCACATACAGTCCCTTCACCAGCGATAGCCAAGTGGTTTTGTTGTCGGGTTTCAGTCGCACCGCGTTTAGGTAACACACCAGTGCCTCGCTTTTCACGTTCAGCTCCATCAGGCAGTTGCCTATAGCCATGCAGTATGCTGCATTGTCCTTGTCTAGGTGCAGCGCCACCGAGTATGATTTTATAGCCTTTTCCCACTGTTTTTCGCGGGCATAGGTTTCGCCTATCTTATAAAATATACCATCGTCCTGCGGGCTCAACTGCGATGCCTGTCTGTAGTACTGCCTTGCTCTGGTATAGTCTTTCCTTTTCTCCCAGCAGTAGGCCATAGCCTCAAATATCACATCCTCGGGTTTGGCTATTTCTATATGGCGTTGCAGCACCTCCAGTGCCTTTTCGTAGTACTTCAGGCGCATAAACGCATCTGCCATATTGCGGTACGCAAACTCAAACTTATCATCTATCGCCACGCAATATTCATAGGCATCTACTGCTTTTTCATACAGCTTCAGCCCTTGCAGTGCAGCACCTAGGTTAAACCACGCAATCGCATTGTACGGGTCGTCATCTGTAAGCTGGGTATGTATGGTCACACTCTCCTCTAGGCGGTTGGTAAACTCTGCCCAGAAGCATATTTTTTGCAGTGCTTCCTCATTGCGACGGTCTATTTTTATCACCTTCTTCAGCGTATCAAACACCGCATCAAAGTCTTCACTCTCGTCATACACGTCCGATAGCTCTAGCAGCACCTCTATCTTATCCTTACCTGCAAATTCCTCTACCCTGCTTTCCAGCCACTGCGCTGCCTGCTCCTGCCTGAATTGCGACATCAATATATCCGACCGCAGCAGCACAGCATCCAGATTGCGCACGTCAAACTGTTCCATCTCGTCTAGCGCCCTTAGTGCCTGTCCATATTTCTGTGCTTGAGTCAGTATTTCCGCCTTCAGCAGCAGTATCGCCGATGAGTACGGATAATAAGTGCTGGCTATCTCACAGGCTATCATAGCCTGCTCTTCGTTACTGTTCTGAAAGTAGTACTCTATCACGCGCTCAAATTCCTCCTCATCCAGTATAGACGCAGATTCTCCTCGTTTCACTTGCTCATACCGCATCATCGTCTCTTCCAGTGACCCTAACTCATCGTCATTAAAATCGTCGTCAAACATAACTACGGGGTTTATACCAAAGTTACTAAAAATACTAAAACCTGTATGCCCGCCAATGTTATGACAATGTCAAAATGCACACCTTGCTCACATTTTCAGCCTGTTCCTAACTCCCGCATCGCCACCATCCACATTTTCAGCACATTATCAATTTAGCACATAGCACAATAGTACTTTACCACACCTACACTCATTACTACCTCCCGAATATTTCTGTAAATTTGCACCCACAATTAATTATTGATAATGGCTGATTTGAAAAGTTTGTATGAACGCGCTATGCGTTTCGAGTTTTTGAGTGCTGAGGATGGTATATTTCTTTTCGAAAACGCTCCGCTTACCGAGTTGATGTACGTAGCCAACGAGCTACGCAAAATACAGGTGCCTCATGGCAAGGTGACCTGGATCATAGACCGCAACGTAAACACTACCAATGTATGTGTGGCCAACTGTAAGTTTTGCAATTTCTACCGCATACCCGGCCACCCCGAGGCATACATCACCGATATAGAAACCTACAAACAGAAAATAGACGAAACCTTCCGCTACGGTGGCGAGCAGCTGCTACTGCAAGGTGGTCACCACCCCGATCTGGGACTGGCATACTACGTAGACCTGTTCAAACAACTGAAAGACCTCTACCCAAACCTGAAACTACACGCCCTCGGCCCGCCAGAGATAGCCCACATCACCAAGCTCGAGAAAAGCACCCACACCGCCGTGCTGCAAGCACTCAAAGATGCGGGGCTCGACAGCCTACCCG
>CAMDNC010000106.1 GCA_945902755.1 Flavipsychrobacter stenotrophus | reverse complement strand
CTGTTTTGGGTCTTGACCTTTATAGTTCCAAGAGGTGAGTTTGAAGCCAGCTATTTTGTTCAGGAACTCTTCACCATTTACGGGTGCGAAGTTTTCTTTTTTGCGCACATCGCTGATGGTGCTCCAACTATTGCCACCGGGTGTGAGTTCTACTCCAATGTTAGACCATAGGTTTGAAAATAGTCTGTAACCGCCAGCAAATCGCATTGACATTTGATTGTCAAGGGAGCTTGTTAATGTCATAGCAGTGCTATGGTCTCCAATTACAAATGCACCTGTACGGTTGTTAGTTGATGCATAACAACCCATAGCTGTAGAGTGATTGCCAGTGGCTCTTGTAAATACACCTGTAGTGAGGGAGTTTTCGCCACTTGCAATAGTATAATGTCCCATAGCGGTAGATACATTTCCCGATGCAGTACTTCCTTGACCCATTGCTGTAGAGATATTACCCGAAGCGCTTGCACTACCCGTAGCAATTGAATTTTCTCCTGCGGCATATGCATTACCAAGAGCTACTGCCCAAAGTGCTTCAGCGTTGGAATTACCTATTGCGAAACCACCAGTTGCCGATGCGGCGGTATAGCCGCCAGCCATAGCAATGGAGTTAGTGCCATAGGCATAGCTAACGCTACCAATAGCCACAGAATTATCTCCATAAGCATTGGCGCCACCCAGCGCTACTGCATTGTTAGCTGATGCATTTGCTCCTCCGCCTAAAGCTACTGAGCCACCTCCACTTGCGGTAGAAAATCCACCTATAGCTACAGAACTGTAACCAGATGCTGTAGAATTACTACCCATTGCAGTAGCATTTTCTCCTGATGCTGTATTGTCACTACCTGTGGCAAAAGAATAATTACCAATGTTGGCGGCATCCCACTGTGTGCCACTTACACCACCAGTGCGGAAGGCTGCTTTGTCGGCATACCACATGGTGCGGCGGCCGGCACCACTTACAGGTACTGGACCAGGAGTAGTGGCAGTTGCATATCCAGATGCAGAGAATAATACATTATCGGCGGCATGTAAGCGAGCAAGGGGAGATGTAATACCTACACCCACATTGCCAGTGTTATTGTTGTAAATGTCAATACCCGCTACTGTCCATGGACCTGTGCCAGAGCTACTACCAGAAACAGGTTGCCAGGCAGTGCCGGTATAATAGTAAAAGCCAGCAGTACCATCGGTCTGGTATATAAGCAAACCAGTAGCAGGCGATGCTATAGCATCGCGCTGGGTGTTAGTCATGCGAGGAGCCAGAAAACCACGATCGGTAGAGGCTACGTCGAGCATAGCTGAACTGTGTGCTGATGCACCTGTACCATTGATAGCTACACCGACTGATTGTGCATTTGTTGTGTTAGCGATGAACGCAGCCAAAATGAGTAAAGCAAATTTTGAGATTTTCATATTCTTTTCTTTTAATTGGTTTTTAAAAATTTGTCTAGTTCTGTTTAGATTGTTGTTAAAAACCAAATGTAGCAGTAGCTCTGTTTTGTATTTCTGGACTTTTCGCAAAAGGGTGTTTGGATATATGAAACCCCCGTTTTTGTTTCTGAAGTACATCTGAGTATTGCTTATTTATTCATGTGCTCTCTTATTTTGTGCTCATTTTTCCTTTTTGCAATTCAGCTTCTATCATTTCCAGACGGGTGAGGAATGTTTTGTTTTGCTCCGTTAGTTCCGCTTTCAGAACATTGTTTTGGTTGGTAACAGTTTTGTTTTCAGCTTTCAGCGCAGCTACTTCTTTTTGCAGCTGTTCGGTGCGCTTTACTAGTGCCTGAATAGCTACAAAACTTACACCTTCCATATCTGCCTGGCTGATAGTAGTATCATTACCCACAGTACCATAGTTGTCTCTGCCAAATGCTGCATAAAAATCTTGAGCCATAGGGCCATAGTGGCGGTGCTGTTTTGGGTCTTGACCTTTATAGTTCCAAGAGGTGAGTTTGAAGCCAGCAATTTTATTGAGGAAATCTTCACCATTTACGGGTGCAAAGTTTTCTTTTTTGCGCACATCGCTTATAGTGCTCCAGCTACTGCCGCCTGGTGCGAGTTGCGTGCCTACTGTGGCAGATGCATCGCTATATAATTTATAACCACCTGCAAAACGCATCATCATTTGGTTGTCTGCATCGTTGAGGGTGGGAGAGCCTACACTCGAATGATCGCCTAAAGCAAAAGCACCTTCATGACTATTGGTAGATACGTCAGATCCAATTGCAGTGGTATTGATACCAGAAGCGAGACCACCACCCATAGCTGTGGAGTAGTTTCCACTAGCAGTTGAATTGTTTGTACCATTACCACCGAAGGCAAGTGAGTTGTTGCCGCTGGCTTGTCCTCCACCTAAAGCTATGGAATAGTCTCCTATGGCATTAGAGTTGTATAATCCGTAATTGTTTTGACCTATTGCTGTAGAATATGCACCATAAGTAACACCATAACCGATAGCTGTAGAGTTGGTAGCACCAACATCAGTGTAACCTCCATTGAGTGCTAATGAATAGTTAGCATGTGCGTTAGCATAACCACCACCTATAGCTGTAGCGTAGATTGCATCTGCCGTTGTTCCAGCACCTATCGCAATAGTACTTTCGCTCGAAGCCTGTCCGCCGCCTACTGCTGTAGCGTAGTTTCCCGTAGTTGTAGACCTAGTATAACCGTCAGTGCCTATTGCAGTGGAGCTGATACCAGAACCGTTTCCACCGCCCATTGCTGTGGCATTTTCGCCACTTGCTGTTGAGTTGTTACCACTAGCAAAAGAATAATTACCAATGTTAGCAGCATCCCATTGCGTGCCATCTACACCACCAGTGCGAAAGGCAGCTTTGTCGGCATACCACATGGTGCGGCGGCCGGCACCAGATACGGGTACTGAGCCGGTTGTGGTGGCAGTGGCATAACCAGGTGCAGAGAACAATACATTGTCGGCGGCATGTAATCGAGCAAGGGGAGATGTGATACCTACGCCCACATTGCCAGTATTGTTGTTGTAGATGTCTGTGCCTGCTACTGTCCATGGGCTAGTGCCTGTGCTGCTGCCGCTGATGGGCTGCCAAGCAGTGCCATCGTAATAATAAAAACCTGCGGTGCCGTCTGTCTGGAATACAAGTAAGCCAGTAGCTGGTGAAGCGATGGCATCGCGCTGGGTATTGGTCATGCGGGGAGCCAAAAAACCACGATCTGTAGACAAGACATCGAGCATAGCAGAGCTGTGAGCCGATGCGCCGGTGGTATTGATACCCACACCCACTGATTGGGCGGCGGTTCTGTTGGCTATGACAGCAGCCAAAATGAGTAATGCGAATTTTGAGATTTTCATATTATATTGTATTTTAACTAATGAAAAGTTGTTTGCGGGAATTGAATGAAACTATATTTAGTCAAATGTACCAGCCATGCGAGGTGGTAGGAGAACCGATTTACGAAACCTTGTTTTGGCTTTACGAACCAGTGTTTTAGCCACACGAATTTTTTTGGTGATAATGGCGCTGAGGTAAATCAAAGCAGTCTGTTTTGAGGCAGACTGCTTTGGGGGGATATCACCTAGCAATGGTGTTTCAAAGTGATAGGTAATGTCTTTACTTTTTATCTGTTGATAATCAGCTTAGATGAAGTTGAGTGACCTTTATTGTCATTAGTTTTCATAATGTAAACACCATTTGCAAGTTGCGCAGTGTTTAGGAGCATGTAAGGGGCTGAAGCCGTGGTTTTGATAACTACTTTTCCGGTGAGGTCTAGTATACTAAGGTCGGTGTTAAGAGATAGATTGCTTACAGTAACTACGTCAGTAGCAGGATTAGGATATATGGCTACAGTTGCTGCATTGTTGTAATCATCAACACCAGCAGTTATTATTACATTGGTGCAGGCAGAAGTATCGGCACATGAGCCTGACGAAACTATAACTGCATAGTTGCCAGTGAATGTAGGTGTAAAGTTTTGAGCTGTAGCACCACTTACGGGTATATTGCCATCGCAGTTGATCCATTGGTAAGATACCCCCGTCATGGTAGCAGATAGGGTAGTGCCTGCAAGCGTGGTAGCATCATTGAGGAAACACTGCTTTAGTTTTATGAGACCTAAATCAACATCTGACCCTGCGGTATAGTTGGCAACACCTGAATTAGGATCAAGGTCTGCTGTGCCTTTGAATGAGCAGGTAGCATATATATTGCCATCGCCGGTTACAGATATAGAAGATAGTTGTACATAACTTGTGCTGGTAGGTACGGTTAATGTGCCATTCCAACTATGATTGCCAGCGGTATCCATCTTTATTATATACCCATCATAATTTACAGATCCTCCTGAAATAGGACCTACTGAAGCCCAAGGAAGTGAATAGGAGGCTGTGAACTCTCCACTTACATATACATTACCCCTATTGTCTAGTGCTACGTTTTTGGCGTGGCTGAAGGTGCCTGAAGATACTTGTTTCACCCATCTGAAATTGCCATCAGCATCTAGTTTCAGTATGTAGCCGTTGGTGACTGTAGCTGATAAAGCAGAAGTGCCGCTACCTGGGTCGAAATCTATACTTGATCCTATAAAACGACCAGTAGAGTAGGAATTGCCAGCAGGGTCAGCTACTATGCTTTGCCCTTGAAGAGCAGTAATGCCTGTAATGTGTTTTACCCAAGCAAATACACCAGTAGGCGTCAGCTTTAGTATAAAGATATCATTGGTAGGAGCCATGCTAGGGCCGGGAGCGCTTAGAGAGCTGTTAAGGTAAGCAGAACCCGCAGGGTTGAAATTAATAGTGCCTCTAAAAAAACCAGTTATATAGATATTGCCAGCGGCATCTAAGCCTATGTTGCTGCCACCATAACAGTAACCGCCACCACTGCCTGATATCTGGTATGACCATGCTAGTACGCCACCAGTGCCTTTTAGTATAGCTACATCTCTGGAGGAACTTCCACTTAAATCGTATGAAATATACATACTACCTGAGTGGTCGGTAGCTATAGCAGTACCCAGATCTTGACCTAGTGAGCCACCAGAAGTAGCTGAGATAAAGTTCCCACTAGGGTTTAATGATACTCTGAAATAGTCTTCAGCACCTGCTGATGTACGGCTGCTAACACTAGTTCCGGGGTCGAAATCAATGTTGCCGGTGAAGCTGCCTACAACGTGTACATTGCCAGTATCATCTACAGCTATGGCACGACCAAAAACATCTCCTACACCTGTGAGGTGTTTTGCCCAAATCAGGTTGCCGTTAGGGGCTGTTTTGGCAATGTAAGTACAATTGTAGGTGCTGGCTGGTGTTAACGTTACGGTACCAGAACCTGGGTCGAAATCGGTAGTATCTTGAAATCTACCAGTGGTATACACATTGCCAGCGGCGTCGACCGAAGAAGCAAATGAGGAATTGTTGCATGGAGTAATGGGACGACCTACTTGTTGTGCCCATTCTAGCGTGGGTGATGTTTGTGCCATAAGGCAAAGAGGTGTTGCAAATGCTATTGCAAATAGTGCTTTGGTAATTTTGTTTTTCATTTCAGGATATTTTTATTGTTCGCTGCAAAGATGTTGTCTTGGACATCTGAATTGCTGGTCCGTTTTACGAAACAGACTTATGGCTTTACGAATCACCTGAAATCCGACATCAACGATATTAAGTGGGAATTTTGGGTATTTATTACCAAAAAACGCTTGTTAACATGCTATTAAGACGGTTTGTGTGCTAAAAACAGGGTTTCATGTGTCAAAATAGGGTGTTCGTAAAATGGATGTGACTACCAGCAGTATAGAATTATCTTTGTGTCAGTCTTATATACATGTTTACATTTATTCGATTTCTATTGGTAGTACTGTTGTGTATAACGGGTAAACTGTTGTGCGCACAGCAGCCCTATTATTTATCCGTTAATAGGCAAAATGGTTTGCCATCTGATGTTGTATATGATGTACACCAAGATAAGAAGGGGTTTATGTGGTTTGCCACAGAGGCTGGTTTGTGCAGATACAATGGTGTTGAATTTGTTTCTTATAGTGTAGACAAACAATCTTCTTTATCAGGTAGTTGTATCAAAGAAGATAGATTCGGAAGGATATGGTATGAGAATTTTGATGGTTTTCTGTATTATGTAGATAGCGGGAGACTGAAACATTTTAAGCCACATGCTCCTTATTTTTATAAACAATTCAGTATATCCGAAAGTTTTCTTTTTGCATGTAATAACAAAACAGTAGATGTCTATGATATTTCCACATTGCAACTATTAAAGAAAATAACATTACCTGAGGACAAACTGATCAATAGTATAGGGTTTAACTCCTCCTTTGTTTGGGTATGCGATCAGTATATATACAAAATAGATGAGCGATTGAAATTTACTAGGGCACCGCTACCTAACAAGGAACTGGGTATACCCAAAGAGTCAGGTATAATATGGAATTTTTGTGTTTCTCAAGACAGATTGTTTATGATTTCTCGGTCTGATGCAGATGAACATATACAGATATATGACAAAGACTTGCAACTAGTAGGTTTACACAAAATAGACCATCCTGGGTTTATACAAGCTATGTCTCATGTTGCAGACAATTTGTATCTCAATTCTTCATCAGGTAGCTTTGCTATATCAGATAAGCCCAAAGGGGATGAGTACTTGCTTAGGTATTTTAAGGGGAAAAGTGTGTCGCAAGTATATATAGATCGTCAAAATAATTATTGGTTTACTACAATAGGCGAAGGGGTATTTATTGTGCCCAACATCAAGAATACCATCTACAGTTTTGCAGGTTATGTACCTAACAGAATGTGTGCAGGAAAGAATGGATTTTATATAGGTACCAAAAATGGAGCACTACTTAAAGTAGGGCATGACATGTTAGATGCAGTACAAGTTAATCAGTCAAGTGTTGAAAATTCTATATATTATTTATTTTCAGATAATGATAATGTAGTTTATTCCTCTACCGGTGTTACTTTTTTGCTTGGCCATAATCCGGCTAATGTGTTTAGTTTTCAACTGGCATTAAAAGATATAGTAAGAGTTGATGAAAAGTTTTATGCTTTTGCATCTAGTTCTGCGTATGGGTTGCTTACTAACAAATCTTCTTCAGTAAAAACATCTGTGTGGGATGCCTATTTTGCAGCTAACATAGACAAAAGCGGAACTTCAGCAGCAAATTTTACGTATACTACCAATTCGCGGTCGGTAGCATATTCTTCTAATGCGAGGCGAATTTTTACTGCTACCAATAGGGGGCTGCTGTCAATGGGTATGGACAGCGTGGTAGAATTTACACACAATGGAGAGCGTGTATATGTGTCTAAATTATTTACCTATAAAAACGTGCTTTATATCCTAAATACAATGGGAAAGGTATGGAGGGTTAGCTTTTCAGACGATGGTAAAGAAGCTATTGAGTGGTTGGAACTGCCGATACAAGACGTAGTAATGATGAAGCGATTTGGAGATGAGTTGTATTTAGTTACCAATGCTAGTATTTACTCACTTGCATTGAGTAATGGACTATTACAAAAGCTACATCTTGACATTGGGCTAGAAGGGGTAAATGATATTTGTAAGGCAGATAGTATGCTGTATATAGTTAAGAACACTGGAATAATATCTGTTCATTTGAATGAAACTACTATCAAACGTAATAAAGCTATTTTACATTTAGATGGGGTTTTTGTAAACAATGAATTGGTAGAAGGGCCGACAATAAAATCATTGCCATTTTATAAAAACAACATATCTATCAGCTTTTCTGTGTTAGATTTTGGTGTGACACATGCCGAATCATTGTTTTATAAATTGAATAATGACTTATGGAAAGTAGTGCCTAATAATTCTCGTTTACTACAATTTCCTTCATTATCGGCTGGTGAATACACTATTTCTTTTCGCCTTGGTGAAGATAGGATTGTGAAGAAAATTAGCTTCTCGATAAAACCTGCATTTTGGCAACAATGGTGGTTTTATTTGGGTTGTTTGTTATTGTTGTCTGCGGTGGTATTGGGTTATTACCGTTGGCAGATAAGAGTAAGGATAAGAAAACTAGAGGTGCAAAAAGAAAAAATGCAACTAGAACAAGACTTAGGAAAATCTAAGCTTACCTCTATTAGAGCGCAAATGAATCCGCACTTTTTTTATAATGCTCTAAATACTATTCAGGCATATATATTTATGAACGACAAGGCTAAGGCGAGTAGCTATTTGGCAAAGTTTTCTAGACTTACTCGTATTATATTGCAGATGTCTGAGGCAGAGACTGTATCGCTTGCAGAAGAAACAGAGACTATGAAACTGTATCTGGAACTAGAGAAGATGCGGTTCGATTCGGGGTTTGACTATGATATACAGTATGTGGGTATAGAAAATAGGGAGTCGATAGAAATACCATCAATGATTATTCAGCCTTATGTAGAGAATGCTATAAAACATGGATTGCTGCACAAAGTAGGTGATAAAAGGTTGTTGGTGGTATTTGAGCAGGTGGGTAAGCAACTTTTGGTGACAATTGACGATAATGGTATAGGCAGAAAACGATCGGGTGAACTGAATAGAATAAAGGCTGAAAAATTTAGATCGTTCTCCACCTCAGCCAATGAGAAACGACTGGAATTGCTGAATAAAGGAAAAACTGAAAAAATAATTGTAACAACAACCGATAAAACTAATTCCAGCGGTATACCTACCGGTACTACCATAACACTAAGAATACCACTCTGAATATGTACAAAGCAATAATTATTGATGATGAAGAAATGGCCAGATCATTGCTCAAAGAAATGATCCATGAGTTTACTCCATCTGTAACTGTGTCTGAAGTTTGCAAAGATTTGCCATCGGGCGTAAAGGCTATTAGAAAGCACAAACCAGATATTGTGTTTCTAGATATAGAGATGCCCGGTCATAGCGGGCTGGAGTTGCTAGATTTCTTCAATGAAGATGAGGTTGGGTTTTCTATTATATTCGTTACTGCTTACAATGAGTATGCGATACATGCTTTTAAGATGTCTGCTATCTATTATTTGCTAAAGCCGGTAGAGGCTGATGATTTGAAAGATGCTGTAGCCTTGTATGAGAAGAATAAACTAAAACAAAACTACTCAGTACTTAAAGATAATCTTACCGGTGCTGGGAGTCAGAAAATTGGTCTTACCACACTCAATTCAATATCATTTGTAGAGACATCCGATATTTTGTTTTTTGAAGCAGAAGGAGCTTACACAAAGGTGGTATTGAAAACCGGTAAGTCAGTGATGGTAAGTAAGGGATTGAAAAATTTTGAGAATATGTTGTCTCAGAATGCTGATTTCTTCAGGTGTCATAAGTCTTATATTGTTAATGTAAGACACATATCTGACTATATGAAGGTAAATGGAGGGTCGCTGATGATAGATAGGACCTACGAAATATCGGTTTCGCCCGATAAATTGGATTCTTTATTGAAGTTGACTGGTAAGTTTTTGTAGTTTCATCAGGCCTACAATTGCTTAATTGCTTTAACAAAAGATGGAATAGTTCAGGCTTCTTGTATTTCATTCTGAAGTTGTTTGCTGGTTTTGGTACTTCCATCATGGCTCCATCCTGGAGGCATAATCAGGTATTTCAGCTTAGTGATGAATGGGATATTTTTTCTCCAGTCTTTAGCTATTTCCTGCCATTCATGAGTAATGATTTTTAAAGGGTGGTAGGGTGAATCAATTGGTTTTGTGATGCCATAATGGGGTTTATCGTTAGCATTTTCAGCAGCAAAAGTACCAAATATCCTGTCCCATATGATTAGTACCATGCCCATATTTTTATCTAGGTAGGCTATGTTGCTGGCATGATGTACTCTGTGATGTGATGGCGTTACAAACACATATTCTATGATCGCTGGGAGCTTGTCAATGTACTGTGTGTGTACTAAAATGCCATAAATCTGCGTGAGCGAGAACATAAATATTACATCCATTGGCTTGAAACCTACCAGTACCAATGGTATGAAATAAAAGTATTTATATACAGGCATAAGTACAGATGACCTAAAACCTGTGGAAAGATTATACTCTGGTGACGAATGGTGGGTAACATGTACGGCCCAAAATAATCTGCAACTATGATCTACATAATGCTCTAGCCAAAACAAAAAATCTTCTGCGAGTAACAGCACAAACCAGTATAAAAATGGATGCCAGTGGATTTGTAAATGAAATTGAAATGCGTAATTGAGTACAGATAATCCTATAAGAAACCGTAAAAGAACGTCTAAGCCAGCATTCATGAAGTTGAGGTAGAGGTTCATGAGTGTTTCCTTTATGCTGTAATAATTTGTTTTTCTGTAATTACTAAGCAATATCTCTGCTCCTATCAAAACTGTGTAAAAAGGTACAGCATATAGTTGTAGAATCTGTTCGTTAAAACCGCTCATAGGCAATGACAATTTTTATTAGCTCAAAAAAATAACTCACGCAGTTTTGGACTGCATGAGTTAAAGAAATTACATCAATGTTAGTTGAGTAACGTATGAATAGCTATGCAGTGATTAAACGGTCATGATATCTTTTTCTTTGTCTTTGCACAGCTGATCTACAAGGGTTATGTGCTTATCAGTAATTCCCTGAATTCTGTTTTCCCCTTCTTTGGCAATATCCTCGCTCAGTCCGTCTTTCTGTAGTTTTTTCACTTGCTCTATAGCATCTCTTCTCAGGTTGCGGAGGGCAATTTTAGCTTGTTCACCTTCGCCATTTGCTCTTTTCACGAATTCTTTTCTGCGTTCTTCTGTAAGTGGTGGTAAGAATAAGCGGATATAATTACCATCATTTTGAGGATTTAGCCCGATATTGGAAGCTATGATTGCCCGTTCAATTGGAGCAATCATGTTTCTTTCCCAAGGTTGTAGTGAAATTGTACGAGCATCGGGAATAGTGATGTTCGCCACCTGATTGATAGGGGTAGGGTTGCCATAGTAATCTACAAAAATACCATCTACTATTTGCACAGTAGCTTTACCGGCCCTTATTTTACTTAGTTCAGATTCCAAATGCGCTATTGCTTTTTTCATTTGCGCCGATAATTCGCTAATTATATTTTCCATTGAGTCAGATATGTGTTTTTATAGAGGGTGCAAATGTAAAAAATGTTCGGGAACAATGATTTGAAATAGTCTTATTATTTCATTTTGCTTTTTGGCGCTGTTGGTCGTTTATCGTCATCTTGTTAATTCCTGTATTTTTATTGTTACAGAGTTCATCTATTGCATCATAGCATTTATAGTACCCTCGTCGTTTGGTGAAACTACAGCTTAGTACTAATTTTGTTCAAAATTCAATGTAAATGGAAACAACTGTAAGTGCGCCAATAAAGCTGACAAACAATGCAATAACAGAAATCAAAAGATTGATGGGAGAAACAAGTTTTGTAGAGGGGCAACACTTGCGCATAGGTGTAAAAGGTGGTGGTTGCTCTGGGCTTAGTTATGTATTGGGCTTTGATGCGGTAGAGGCTGACGATCAGGTATATGATATGGAGGGTATACCTGTAGTAATGAAGGATGCTCATGGCATTTACTTGCTCGGTATGGAAGTTGACTATTCAGATGGGCTCAATGCTCGAGGTTTTGTATTCAATAATCCTAATGCCAGTAGCTCATGTGGCTGTGGCAGTTCGTTTGCTGTTTAAGTATATTTTTTTGCCGTCTCGTTCCCGAGTCATTACCTGCATTTTTTATCATGTCATATAGTAAATCACAGGCAGAAGAAATTGTCGAAGATTTTGAGGACCTTAAGGACACTGAATTTTCGGTTCATGGTAGCACTTATATAATAGAAGACGTTATTGTAGTGCCTTCCGATGCTGAATTGTTTAGTGCTTTTTTTGAAAGTTATGGTAGCACTCGCAATGCAACTGAATTGATTAGTGCGTACAACACGGATGTTTTTGATGTAATAATAGTAGTAACACCAATGCTTGACGATACATCACTTTCTTATTTCACCGTTAGGCAGTATGTTTCAGATTTGGGGGTCAGTTATAATTTCCCTTAATAATCAATTGTGTTCTCTACCTTATCTAGCAGTTACGGTAGCTGATTCAACGTGCGTTTTTTGTATTTATTCAGTTTTGTATTTCCCATACAGCATGCATCTAGCTATTATGCATGCGTTGTTTGACAATAGTTTTGTTCTTCCAACTCGGTAATTAACTTCAGTTGCAACTTTTGGGTTAAAAATTGTCTTCAACGTTTTGTAGTTGTTGATTAGATGTATATCTTTGTCGCCCGCTTAAAATTGAAACGGTTTTGAAAGTTCTTTGTAATTCAAATGCAGTTGTCAAGTAACCAAAAACAATCTTTAAATGTTTCTTTGGTTGTTTGATAAAGCTTTTCTACTTTTGCACTCCCAATCGAGAAACGGGGTGTTGCAAAGTTCTTTAAAAGCCCTGTGGTAGCCGGAAGTAGCTAGTAAGATTCTAGGAAAGTTTCTTAAAAATAAGTTTGGTGGTTTGAAAAACATCTTCTACCTTTGCACTCCCTTACGGAATGAGGGTAAGTTAAAGGAAACAAAAGCGTAACGAAGTAATAAAGTTAAGTTCTTAAAATAGTAACAGTGAGTGCGCCGGTTAAAGGCTGGCAGAGTGGTTCAAGTCCACGGCATAAGCAGTAAGATTTCTTAGTGAGTTGTCACGAAGGTGATAGGGTAGCTAGGGTAATCGAAAGTTCTTTGAAAGATTGGGAAAAACAAAATAGCAACAGCAGTAACGATGAAGTTCGTTACAGCAGGTAAGCCACCTGATGGTTGTAGTAATATGACTTGAGGGTGGAACATAAGCGAAAACAATTTTTGAAACGATTGATTTTCCGAAGATTAATTTGAGAACATCAGTCAGTTTTGAGCACTTCATTTACAATGGAGAGTTTGATCCTGGCTCAGGATGAA
>CAMDNC010000105.1 GCA_945902755.1 Flavipsychrobacter stenotrophus | reverse complement strand
GGCTCTTGTGCTATAGCCACGCATTCTACGCCTTTCCAGTAAGCAGTGCCTATACGATAAGATGGATCTCCAGTGAAGGCAAAATCATGCACATTATTCGCAACGAAGTGCCATTGCTTACGTTGTCCTTTCACATAGGGAGTTATTGTAGAAGGTGGTTCATTCATCTTCTTATTTGCAAAGTTTTTCAATTCCAGTTTGGCACGCAGCGTGTCTGGTAGTACTTCACTTCTGTTTTGAAGTTCACCACTAGCTTCTACTACATAGTTAGAGGGGAAGTCCAGTGTTACATCGTATAAGCCGTAATCGCCATAGAACTCTCTATTTAGGTGCTGGTAAGTATCCCAGCCATGCTGGCGGTCATACACACAAACTTTAGGAAACCACTGACAGCCATTGTAATGCATAAAACCCCATGCAGGATACATTTTCATACGGCGGCGTGTACTTCCGTAATCCCAATAGGTATTAAAACCCATTTTTATCTCAGTCTTTGCGCCTGGTGCCAGTGGGGTTGCAAGGTAAACTTTGAGTATAGTATTATCAAGCTCAGATTTGGCAGGTTGTCCATCTACAGTTATTTTATCAAGTACTATCCCCAATCCAGCCGCTTCTTTTTTACCCATTCTCGAATTAACCTTGTTTGCCAGTTCCAGATCGCGTAGATAAGAACCTTTCACAAACGCATTCTGATAAAGGTGAAAATATACGTACCGAAGTGTATCGGGCGAGTTGTTCCAATAGGTAAGTTGCTCGGCACCTTCTATTATATGGTCAGCTTCGTTGATTCTGGCGTATATTTTGTATTGCACATCTTGTTGCCAGTAGGCTGCATCTGGTTTTCGGTTTTGCCAGTAGTATTTGTTCGTGCTGTTGCGGTAGGCATTATCGGCAAGTTGTGCATGGCTTTGCACTACTAGTAATAAAGAAAAAAGCGTTAAGAGTCGCTGTGCTATCATAAATGGTATTTGGTGGTAAAAATAGAACTAATATTTAACAGGACATTCACCCATCGAGGGGGAAAGTAATAGCTTGTTAATATCCATAGGATGTGTGTTGTTGATTTTGCTGAATCATAACAAATGCAACTACTAAAATGGCAATGATAAACAATACGAATAAGGTAATTTTGATGGCACTGTATGGTCTGCCACCTGTGACCTCACCAGTGCAGGCATTGATGACAAGCTGGTATAACTTGCCCTTATACTGATAAGAGCTCAGCCATACAGGAAGTAGTAAATATCTAATTTCAGTAGAATGGTAGGTAGTCTCTATGTTGTCTATGTCTTGCTCATCTCCGCCTATATCTTCTGTTACAGCATCATTAATTGCATTTTCCGTTCGTTTTTGCGCTACTTCAAAAGCTTCTTTTGCGTTTATTCTGAAGGTTTCAGACCTAAAGCCGGCGACATAACGATCGTCAAAACCCACCAAAAGCGTTAGATTCCAAGGTTCAAGTATTTCCGACGTCTTCTGGGGTAGTGACGGGCTGGCAGAGACTAACAAGTTTTCGAAATACAGTTTTACATTTCCACTTACAGGTGTCCATCGGGTGTGTCTAACACTTCTTGTTTCAGTAACAGTTTCGCCGTTTACTACCTTGGTGTGCGTCTCTTTTACATAATAATAATCTCCTCTGCTACCACTATATGCCGAAGCACTATGGGTATTATAGCACCAATATGGTATATAAACTCCTTGCAACTGGTGAGACGAAATTTGATTGATACGATGAATAAGGTCAGATGGTGCAAACCATAATTTGGATGCCCACTGCGAAAACTCTTTTTGCGCTTTTTCTCTGTTTACTACAAACGGTATTACATAGTCCGGCTGCTGTGTCAGTATATGTTTTCCCATATTCACCACCAATGGTGATGCGCAAAATGGACAGTTATCAGATGTGACGGCATCGGGTAGGGTGACAGTAGTGCCACAGTTGTGGCAATTGATCATTAGCCTCGATACAGTTTTTTGGGTAGCGTTGTAATCGTCAAACTTGAAAGTTCGACTGTTGTCCTTACTCGCTTCTATAGCTTGGGTATTACCACAATAGGGGCATTTTAGGTTGTTAGTGCCTGCCTCAAAAGCCACAAACGCTCCACAGCCTTCACACTTGAGTGTGTTTTGTGGCATAGTAGGAATGTTGTTGCTCATGTACTAAGTGTAGTTTTGTGATTTTCAACCGATTGTGAAATTCATTTATTAATTCAATGGAGGTGGAACCGAGGCAAACAATGTTTGCAACTCAGTTTGAGTGTTAGCGGGTTCCCATTTTGCCATCCCAGTTTTCCATGTCATAGAATCTGGATTTAGGGTGCCATTTTTCACCATTTCTCGCAATGTAGGTACACCATACGGACCAGTCTGTTTGCCATCCACGGCTACATAATATTCAACGCTTGCTGGTAAAGGTGGGGGTGTTGATGGAGCAGTTACTGGATTGAAAACATTTCCCATTTGGTTCATCATGCCTACACCCATGCCCAGCCCTATACCGGCACCAGCTACGCCTCCGGCAGGATTTGCCGCCGCTATTTCTATTGAGTTGGCAGCCTGAAACTGAGCAAAAGCTTGAATATTGCCCACAATTCCCATTCCCGTCCGTTTATCTAGTATAGATTCTACTTCTGGTGGGAGTGATACATTTTCTATGAGGTACTTAGATAAAGTGAGACCTATTTCATTGAAGTCGGGTTGTATTTTGGCTAGTGTTACAGCAGATACTTCATCGTGATGGGAGGCAAGATCGAGCACACCAACCCCTGAAGAGGCTATGGCATCCATGCTTCGAGAAATCAGTATATCACGAAGGTGTTCATTAATGTCTTCTGTAGAATACTCAGATTTTGTACCTACTATGTCTTTTAAGAATAGAGAGGCATCTGTGACTTTGAATGAAAATGAGCCATAGGCCCTCAGACGAACAGGTCCAAACTCTGCATCCCGTATCATTGCAGGATTTTTGGTGCCCCATTTTTTATTAATAAATTGACGAGTACTAACAAAAAACACATCTGCCTTGAATGGACTATCAAATCCATACTTCCAGCCACGAAGTGTGGACAATATCGGCATATTTTGGGTAGATAGGGTGTACATCCCTGGTTGGTAAACATCTGCAATAGTACCCTCGTTCATAAATATGGCAACCTGCGATTCGCGAACGGTGAGTTTAGCGCCCATTTTTATCTCATCTTGGTATCTGGGGAACTTCCAGACAATGGTTTCCTCGTCTGGGTTTGTCCATTCTATGATGTCTACAAATTCGTTGAGCAGTTTATTGAGGAATCCCATAAAGCGGAAATGTTAAAACAGAAATGTGAAACCCGAATTTAGTAATAGTTGTGCTATGAAAGTTCAAATTGTTAATAATTTGGTTAAAAAATCGATTGTAGATAAAAGTGACAAATAAAGAAGAAGTATTCGAGCTCAGTTTCGCTATTTTTAAACCGTAGCTGACATGGCTCATAAAGTATGATACCAGAAAATGAACTTAAGGAAATATTCCCATCTTTCGAGAAGGAGTTGCTGCACGAAATGGCACTCAATTGCAGCGTTAGAAATTTTAAGGATGGCGATATGTTGATGAAAACAGGAAGTTATATACGCTCTGCAATGGTAATAATCAGCGGGTTGGTCAAGGTACTTAGAGCAGACGAAGAGGGTAGTGAATACTTTATGTATTATATAGAGCCAGGGCAAGCCTGCGCACTCAGTATGACTTGTGCTAACAAGCAGAATATTAGTGAGTTATCAGCTAAGGCTGTAGGTGATGTGGAGCTGATAACTGTGCCACTAGATAAGATGGATCAATGGATGATGCAATACAAAAGCTGGTATCAATTTGTACTAGGTACTTACCGCAAACGTTTTGAAGAAATGCTAACAACGCTCGATCATGTCGCGTTCAGAAACATGGATGAACGGTTAGTTTTTTACCTGAAGCAACACAGCCAAAAATTGAAAACTAACATTATACCCTACACTCATGCTGAGATTGCAGGAGAACTGAATTCATCGAGAGAGGTAATATCCAGACTGATGAAAAAATTAGCGGATCGGGGCAAGATAAAAATGAACCGTCATGAGATAGAAATTGTCAATTTGGACGCTGTCTTATAGTTCTGTGATAATTATCACCAACCAATAGCATTCATAACTGCACCTTTGTGTCATGATAGTATTAGGTTACATGGCAGCCGTGCTTATAGGTATTTCACTTGGGTTGATAGGTGGTGGTGGTTCTATACTTACAGTGCCTGTATTGGTATATCTTTTTGGTGTAGATGCTACTTTGGCTACGTCCTATTCCTTATTTATCGTAGGTGCTACCAGCTTGGTGGGCGCTTACAAAAATTACACAAAAGGATTTGTAGACATAAAAACCGCCTTGCTGTTTGGGGCATCATCTATTACCACGGTGCTCCTGACTCGTCGATTTGTTATACCTCTCCTACCGAATATAATATGGTCAAGTGGCAGTGTGACGATAACTAAGTCTTTTCTCACAATGGTATTGTTTGCTGCCCTAATGTTGATGGCATCGTTCTCAATGATAAGTGGCGGTAAAAAAAACACAGAGCCAGTTAAAACTGGTGGCCAAAATGTATTGCCATCACTGATACTCTATGGAATAGGGATAGGACTAGTTACTGGGTTATTAGGAGCTGGTGGTGGTTTTCTGCTTATACCCGCACTAGTACTACTGCTAAGGCTACCTATGAAAAATGCTGTGGGTACTTCGCTTTTTATTATCGCACTCAATTCTTTGATTGGTTTTACCGGAGATTTGGGCAGAGCTATTATAGACTGGACTTTTCTGCTCACGCTAACAGCGATATCAGTGGTGGGCATAATAGTGGGTACCGAGATGAGTAAAAAAATACCTAGTAGCAAGTTGAAGACAGGCTTTGGTTGGTTTGTGATGATAATGGCAGTCTATATCCTAATAAAGGAAATCTTTTTGAAATAAAGGTAAAGCGTGACAAATGTCACCTAATAGGGTGATGCAATAGATGAACTTTGTGTAACAATAAGTAAGTAATAAGTAAACAACTAAAAACTATATAAAATGAGAATCGAACAAATTTACACAGGCTGCCTTGCACAAGGAGCCTACTACATTGAAAGTAATGGAGAGGTTGCGATTGTAGATCCGCTACGTGAGGTGTTGCCGTATATAGAAAAAGCAGAAAAAGATGGTGCGTCAATAAAATATGTATTCGAAACGCACTTTCATGCCGACTTCGTATCAGGGCATATTGACCTAGCCGCAAAAACAGGTGCCGCAATAGTTTATGGGCCAACTGCCAATCCAGGTTTCGATGCATTAGTTGCTACAGATGGTCAGGAATTCAAGTTGGGTAACGTTACTATCAAAGTATTGCATACGCCTGGTCATACTATGGAAAGCAGTTGCTATCTGCTCACTGATGAAAATGGTAAAGCAACCAGCTTGTTTTCTGGAGATACGCTTTTCATAGGCGATGTGGGTCGTCCCGATCTTGCACAAAAAGCAGCACACATGACACAAGAAGAATTGGCTGGTACCTTGTTCGAC
This sequence comes from Flavipsychrobacter stenotrophus, assembly GCA_945902755.1. Classification (GTDB taxonomy): domain Bacteria; phylum Bacteroidota; class Bacteroidia; order Chitinophagales; family Chitinophagaceae; genus Nemorincola; species Nemorincola stenotropha_A. The sequence continues at coordinate 7,375 of CAMDNC010000105.1, read as the reverse complement.
TCACTGAGAAACAAAATCATGCCACTGGCCGATGATATTATAGTATATCCTGCACACGGAGCTGGTAGTGCTTGTGGAAAAAACATGAGTAAAGAAACAACAGATACATTAGGACACCAAAAAGCAACCAATTATGCACTGAGGGCTAATATGACCCGCGAAGAGTTTGTGGTCGAGGTGACAACTGGTCTTATGCCTCCACCAGCATACTTCCCGCTGAATGTAATGATGAACAAAATGGGCTATGAAAGTATAGATACTGTGCTTGCACGCGGCAGTCATGCATTATCTGCAGATGCTTTTGAAGCAGTTGCTAACGAATCTGGTGCGCTGATACTGGATACAAGGGATCCTCAGGTGTTTGCAACTGGTTTTATACCAAACTCCATTAATATCGGTATCAATGGCAACTTTGCACCTTGGGTGGGCGCTTTAATCCCAGACATCAAACAGCAGATTTTGCTAGTGGCTGAACCTGGTTCTGAACAAGAAGTTATCACTCGTTTGTCTAGAGTTGGCTATGATTTTTGTATCGGCTATCTGGATGGGGGAATAGCTACTTGGAGAAATGCTGGTAGAGAAATGGATACTATACTTTCTGTAACTGCAGATGAGTTGGCTGAAAAAATGCAGCAAGAATCAGTGAACATACTAGATGTACGTAAGAAAAATGAATATCTCAGCGAGCATATTGCCAATGTTGAAAACTATCCGCTTGACAATATTAACGATGGCTTGTCTTCAATTAGTAAAGATAAATCTTACTACGTGCATTGTGCTGGAGGGTACAGATCGATGATTTTCGCATCTATCTTGAAAGCAAGAGGATTCGATAATCTGATAGATGTAAAAGGTGGATTCAAAGCCATAAAGGACGCAGCTAAATTTGAATTGACAGATTATGTGTGCCCCACAACTTTATTATAATCAATTAGTTAACTAATCAATCAATATTAATCATAGCAACAAATTTTTATGGTAGGAACACAAGTAAGTTTTAAACAATTATTGAGTAGTGGCGCAATGGTTGTAGATGTAAGAACACAAGAAGAGTACTCTTCAGGTCATTTTGAAGGTTCGGTAAATATACCACTAGATGTGGTGACAACACATGCAAATGAATTGAAAAGCCAAAACAAACCTATTATCACAGTTTGCAGATCTGGTGCACGGAGTGGGGCAGCAGCTGCAATGCTAAGCGCCTCAGGTATCGAAGTGTATAATGGTGGAGGATGGATGGATTTTTTTAATGCAGTAAGATAGTATGAACATTTCTACACACAGCTCTTCGTTCTTAATTCGTTACGAATGTAGGAGCTGTGTGTTTTTTATTTCAATACTATTGTCTGTCGTCATGTTTTCTAGCTCCAAGCACGCATATGCACAATACCATTATTGTAGTTGGAACAGGTTGACTATGCATATGCCCATGAGCAAACAATGGAGTACAGATGCAGAATTACAGGCAAGATGGCAAAGTGGTTTAGGCAGCAAAAATATGTTCGACGAGCAATTGTTACTTTCTTACCGACAATGGGTTCATTACAAGATCAATAATCGTTTTCGTTTGTCGTTTTCTCCGTTTGCATATTTTAATGCCTACCCATTTATTACTAAACCAGGTGATGAAGCTCTTACCTCCTCTATAGAATACAGGCTAGCAATAGCTGCTGAATATATGGTACAGGTCTCAGACAAGTTGTTGTTGAATAGCAGAGTAGGTGCCGAATATCGAATGTTTGAAAAAATAGATAATAATTGGCGTACAAGGTATAGAATAGGTGGCAAATACGGCATTGGCAAAAAATACAATGTTACTGGAAATTATGAGTTGTTATTTACCACTCATAATCGTGATGCCCTATCACATTTGGACAATGAACGCGTTTGGGCTACGGTAGGAAGAAACTTGACAACTAAACTCAAAGCAGAAATAGGATTGATGCACTTAAGGAGAAAAATAAACAATAATCAGATTTTTGTTAGAGAGGCAGATATATTGTTCAATATAACTTATTCGTTAGCAAATGAAAACTGATAATTTTATTAATAATTAAACTATACCAACAAAACCAACTAAAAATAATGATTGATTTATTGAAGCAGCCTTGGCCATGGTATGTGGCTGGCGCACTGGTGGGACTTACTGTGCCCGCCCTTTTGATATTAGGAAACAAGCACTTTGGAATCTCGGCCAATCTAAGACATATATGCGCTGCATGTTTACCGAGTAAAGTTCCTTTCTTCAAGTACGAATGGAAAAAAGAAATCTGGAATTTGTTTTTTGTAGTCGGCATTATTATCGGCGCGTTTATTGCCACTACATTTTTAGGCAACTCTGCTGATGTGATTATTCATGCCGACTTAGCAGCAGAACTTGCAGGATATAACATCACAGACTTGTCTAATATGGTCCCGAAAGATATCTTCTCTCTTAAGAGCTTATTTACTTTAAGGGGATTCGTGCTAATGGTAGGTGGAGGTTTTCTAGTTGGTTTTGGTACTAGGTACGCTGGTGGTTGCACCTCAGGCCATTCGATAATGGGATTGTCCACACTTCAGTTGCCATCACTCATCGCTACTATTAGCTTCATGGTTGGAGGTTTTCTTATGGCAAATGTTTTTATGCCATATATCATGAGTCTCTAGCAATGATTATTTCTAGAGGTAGACAGTCAAAAAATTATTTATATTAATCATCATTTTGTATAATGGAAAATAGAATAAACAGTGTATCACCCATCAGCGATCTCGAAATTAGGCTTCAAGACACTATGTGCGTCAATGAGTCGCAACTGCAACATAAATGGTATCATAACCTAAAGTACATGGTTGTGGGAATACTCTTTGGTATCACTTTTATTAAAGCAGAGATAGTTTCATGGTTTAGAATACAAGAAATGTTCAGATTTCAAAGCTTTCACATGTATGGTGTGATAGGTACGGCCGTGGTCGTGGGTATGATATCGGTATGGCTTATAAAACGATTTAATATAAAAACGATATACGGTGAGCCAATCGTGTTTTACAACAAAACTTTTAATAAAGGTCAAATATATGGTGGCTTAATATTCGGTTTAGGTTGGGCGATCACTGGCGCGTGTCCAGGTCCATTATTTGCACAAATTGGCACTGGCGCGTTAGCTATAATAGTTACTTTGCTTAGCGCTATTGCTGGTACTTGGGTTTACGGTTTCTTCAGAGAAAAGCTCCCTCACTGATGTTATTATTGCTACTATTAATATCATGAGTATCAACAAGTGCTTCCATATACAAATGTGTCATTTTAGGGTCATTTAGCCCAATTGTATTATTGTTAATCCGTTGTTTGGGTGCATTTTGTGTGTTTCTTTGCACGACAATAGAAACCGAAGAGCTGAAGATGAATAGCAAAAATAAACGTGGAGTGATTTTGATGAATCTGGGATCGCCAGAAACTGCAGAAGTGAAAGATGTTCGGAAATATCTGGATGAGTTTTTGATGGATGAACGTGTAATTGACTCTCCATTCATTGTGAGAAGTTTATTAGTGAAAGGTATAATTACACCCTTTAGGGCACCTAAGTCGGCAGAGGCATATAGATCCATTTGGACCAAGGACGGCTCACCATTAGTGCACATTACCATGCAGCTAAGAGATGCTTTACAGAAGAAAATCAATGAGCCCATTACCGTAGCAATGCGCTATGGTATACCCGATATGAAATCCGCATATGACGAAATGAAACGTATTTGCCCAGATGTTGAAGAGGTAATATTATTGCCTTTATATCCTCACTATGCAATGTCTAGTTTCGAAACAGCTTCTGTTCATGCTCGTAAGGTGCATATGGACGAGGGATATAATTTTAAGATCAAGGTCGTTCGTCCGTTTTACAACCACCCAGCTTACATATCTGCACTCGCCGATAGTATGCGCCCATATGTTTCGGGAAATAGCACTCATTTGTTATTTAGTTATCACAGTATACCAGAGAAGCATATTAAGAAAAGTGATATTACAGAAAAGCACTGTCTAAATGTCGCTGATTGTTGCAAGGTAGATTCTCCAGCACACAGCTACTGCTACCGCCATCAGTGTTATGTTACTACTTGGCAAGTTGCCGAAAAACTAGGTTTGCCCAAGGAACGTTATAGTGTAGCATTTCAGTCAAAATTGGGCAGGGCTGCATGGCTTACACCTGCTACCACTACCCGAATGGAGCAGTTACCCAAAGAAGGTGTCAAGGACCTTTTAGTGGTCTGTCCATCATTCGTAAGCGACTGCTTGGAAACATTGGAGGAAATTGCAATTAGAGAAAAAGAGAATTTTATGGAGGCAGGAGGAGAAACCTATGAGTATATCCCCTGTATGAACATTCAAGACACATGGGTAGACGCTGTTGCGACTTTGATAAATATTTAATTGCTACATTTGTAGTGCGGAAACTAAAACTCTCCCATATTAATAGGATAATGGGTAGTTTATCAGTAATTATAATATCAGCAATTTGGACTATCTCTACGTAAAAGCATTGCACATAATTTTTGTGGTAACTTGGTTTAGCGGTATGTTTTACATCGTTCGCTTGTTCATTTATAATGCCGAAGCTAATGAAAAACCAGAGCCTGACCGTACGATACTTCTGCATCAATTTGGTATCATGAGTAAACGTTTGTGGTATGGTATTACTTGGCCATCCGCTATTCTCACGCTTATTTTTGGGCCATATATTTGGTATTTATTTGGCCATACAGACAACTGGCTAGTGGTCAAATTGGGTTTTGTTATCGGATTATACATTTATCATTATACATTGCATGTCATTTACAAGCAGCAAGCAGCTGGCGTATTTAAGTATTCATCAGGTAAATTGAGAATATGGAATGAAGTGGCTACTATTTTTCTTATAGCCATAGTGATGCTAGTAGTAGTTAAGCAAAGTTTGAGTTTGGTTTGGGGGCTTGGTGGTTTGGTAATATTTGTTGTATTACTAATGAGTGCGATAAAGATTTATAAGGCTATTCGTGAGCGTTAATCTATCTGCCAATCTTTTTTTATCTTTATACTCACGAATTCTATACAAATAATGACCATTTTCCGTCTTGTCAAGGTTATAGTTTGTACGGTATTGACATCAATACCTGCTATAATGTGGGGGCAAAACGGGCCTCTAGCTCTTAGTGGAATGATAATTCTGGAAGACGGTACAGAATACAAATACAATTTAAATCTGGAAATATCTGGAGATAAGCTAAAGGGTATTTCTAATACCTTTCAAGGCAAAGACTTGATGAAAATGAAGCTAAATGGTAAGTTGAACAGGAAAAATCAAACTTTAGTTTTTACTGAAAATGCACATTTAGGTATTCTGCCAGACACTTTAGAAATGTGCTATATAACAGCTGCCATGAGGTGGAAACTGAAAAAAGGTAAATATATATTGAACGGTAATTATGTAGCAAGGAAAAAAAACGGTGCAATCTGTGGAAATGGCGAAATAACACTGCAAACCTCCGAACAAAAAGGTGCAATGTTAAACAGCAAGCAAGAATTTTATTCACCTAGTAATACAGACACTGTCTCTAAATTGCCAATAAATGAAAACGAACTCACCGAAGGTGCAGACAAAAAGTTAGAATGGTTGTCGCAAGAGTGTGTACTTGAGATTTGGGATGCTGGTGTAATTGATGGTGACGAACTGACTGTTATAGTAAATGGGAAAGCATTACTGAATAATTTTCCACTAAAGGGTGAAAAGAAGAAATTGGTGATTCCTCTTACCGAAAAACAAACTACTCTGACTTTTGTTGCCGGTAGCGAGGGAAGTTCTCCGCCCAATACTGCTCAAATGATATTGACCGATGGTGGAAAACACCACAAGATTATGTATTACAACAAGAAAGGAAAAACAGCTAACATAGTTATTTTAAAAAAATAATTAAACTATTTAAATTACTGATGGTTTTTTATTCTCTTATTGAAAGCGGAATCTAAAAAATAAACACCTGCAATCTTTTAAGGATGCAGGTGCTTAGCTATCGAATTGTATTTATTTATCGCAGATTATCTATTCTTTTGCCTTTAGGATACTTTACGGTATAACCAAATTTTATATCTTGATTTTCATTTGGTTTCAGTGTTAGTGTCCATTTCATCATGCCGGTTGTTGCATCATAGTCTGCACCATTAGTTTCTTGGTCTTCTATTACTATGTCTTTATCGTTGCTTACGGGTTGCTGGTCTTGCAGTACTATGTTTATGGCATCTTTGCGTGTGTTGCGTACACTTATAGTATATGCAAATGTTTCCCTAACATTAGAGCCAATTGATTTTACACTGCGGCGTTTTTTGTCTTGCTCGCGTCTTACTACTATTTTTTTGTCTCTTCCCAGCGAGAAGGTAAGTGTATCAGAGGTGTTGCGTACATCTATATACCCCTGACCCACATAGGTGCCCTCGTAAAAGATATTAGTTTGTCCAGGTAAAAGGTTGAGGTCTTCCCAATTAGTGATTTGAGCCTGTAGGAATGCGTCTTTATCCAGTTTTGGTGCAGCATAGTAGCGATAGGTGGCAGGTAGCTCATGTTTTTTGATGGCTACTATATGTTGCTGACCATCATTGGGTATAGAGTAAGGTAGGTCTATATCAAACGAAGTACTGATACCTGAGTTGTCTACGGATACGTATTCATTCATCGTAGAGATATCTTGTACTTGTACACCATCAGTTACATATAATTCGTCACTTTTTCTTGCCCCACCCATAGCTACAGAGGGTGCAGCTTTCATGTTGTTTGCTCTGGTATTTTGATACAATGCAGGGGTGTAAAACGATAAATACCACGGCGACATAGTAGGTGCTTGTACACCCTCTTGTGGGTTGCCGGTAGATAGCGTCAGGCGTACATTGTCCCATTTCACGCCACTGTTTTGAAATACACTGGCTTTGTAAAACAAACTGGCTGGTTTAGAGATGTCGTCTACTCGTATATCATAGTTGGGCGACCAGCCAGCATTGGGTAGGGTATAGCTGATAACTACAGGATTGGTAGTAGCTTCTTTGGCATAAAACTTAACCAATAGTTGTCCACCGGGCTGAAAGCCTTTTTTCTGTTCTTCATCCAGTTGTTTTTTCAGCGATGCCAGTCTTTCGTCGGTTTTTTTGATCAGCTCATCTTGTTTGTGTTTCAGGTTCAGGTATCCTTCTAGTCGGGTTCCCAGTAGGTCCAGCATTTTGGTGAGTTCTGTTACAGACAGACCACTATCTTCACCACCTACTTTTCTGTTAGTTTGCAGTACGGTTATTTGTTCGGTTAGTACGGTTATCTTACTGCTTATCAGGCTACGGTTGTCGGTAAGAATTTCTATACTGTCTTTTATTTCTTTTGCCTTA
>CAMDNC010000104.1 GCA_945902755.1 Flavipsychrobacter stenotrophus | reverse complement strand
AGTTCGTTTGCGGCCATTGTCATAGCAATGAGGCAGAGTGGTTGTAGTAGTTTCATATCTGGTTGTTTTTTATTGAGCAACATTAACTACACTTCCCGTTTTTAACATTTATCAATACACCAACCGTCGATTTGAGTTCATGAATGGTAATTTTTCAGCAATCCTATATAATCTCATAGAGTTTTTGCAGTAGTGGGTATCTTTGTAACAGCACCAATAAGTATATTTCTATATGGCAGCAGATAATGTTCTGGATATGACCCAAATGCAGGAACGTTTCTTTTCAGAGACCGCCATGGTGGGTATTGCCTCTTCGCTGCCGGGATACCGGATGTGCTGGGCTATCAATAGGTTTTTTGGTACGGAATTTATAAATGTGCCCGAGAATACTATTACGATGAAGGAGGTGAAGGACACAAAAACTGAAAAAAATGCTGCTCAGTCGTTGGTGAAACAAGTGCAACCAGACATGTTTGGTGCTGTGGAGGAAGAAAAAGGAGCTTTTTTTCATTTTCCTACTTACAGTCATTCTTTCGTCAACAGTAGTTACAACTATATTCTCTATCAGCTAAAGTCAGAGAACCGTGTGCTGCTGCCAGAGGTGAAACACCTCGATTATTTATGGCTCATACAAACTGCCCAGAGTGGTCACGACATGCACATGATACTAGACCAACTCCGTAAAATGAAAGATGTGCAGCTAGCCCAAGAGCTCACTGCACATCATTTAAAGAAGAGTATTGACTTATTATTTTAGCTATTGTTGCTATTCATTATTTCATAGACTCGGCATCTGCCAAAAACTGCTGCAAACCTATATCAGTAAGTGGGTGTTTTAGTAGACCTAGTATAGAACTGAGCGGGCAAGTGCATACATCGGCACCAGCCTCTGCACAACGCACAATATGCAAAGGATTGCGAATAGATGCTGCCAATACCTCTGTCATGTATCCTTGAGTGTTGTAAATGTTCACGATCTGTTCTATCAGTTGTACACCATCCCAGCTACCATCGTCTATCCGACCTATAAATGGGGAAACAAATGTAGCACCAGCTTTTGCAGCAAGTATAGCCTGACCAGCAGAGAACACCAGCGTACAGTTGGTTTTGATGCCATGATCTGTAAACCATTTTATTGCCTTGATGCCATCTTTTATCATAGGCACTTTTACCACTATATTGGGGTGTATAGCAGCCAGTATCTTACCCTCCGCTACTATACCTTCAAAGGTAGTACCGAGTACTTCTGCACTTACGGGGCCGTCCACCATTTCGCAAATGGTTTTGTAGTGTGCGGCTATGGCATCGGTACCTTTTATGCCTTCTTTTGCCATTAGGGTGGGGTTGGTCGTTACACCATCCAGTATACCCAGGTCATTGGCTTCTTGTATTTGGGCAAGGTTTGCCGTGTCAATAAAAAATTTCATATTAATTTGTCTTTTATGGCACAAAATTAGTCAATAAAATAGGATATTTCATTGAGCTTTTCCCACGCCTTTCCCACATTTAACTTTGCATTATCGACGGGAAAAGTTACTTAAAGTTCCTTTTTTTGTGTCATGGCCTTCAGTATGAAGAATACGCCTACAGCTATCCATACAAAACCGCCTATCTTTCCATAAGAACCAGAGTTGCCAGCTCCTTCTTGCGCTATATAGAAAACCCTTACTCCCAAGATCAGCAGAATAAGACCAATGATTGCTCTCCAATTCATAATGAATGCAAGTTAGTAACTATTGGCCTTACAATTATTTTTTGCATTTTTAGATCGTGTAGTGAATTATGTTTGACAACTCAATGCTAAGTAATTATTATGTTCGGTCTTTATTATTCCATTCACTTTAACAAAGTAAAATGTACTTTTGTTCTTTAAATTTTAAAACCAATTCTTAAGAACCAATGGCAATATTAGGTAATCTGATAGCCCGGTCATTACAATTACGCAAGAAATTCAAGCTGTCGGTAGCTAGCCCACAAGCATACCAAAGGCACACTTTGAGACAGTTGTTGGAGCGTGGCCAGTATACTTCGTTCGGCAAGCATTATGGTTTTGGTGATATACTCAGTAAGGAAATAGATTTTGTTCAAGCGTTCAGGAGTAGGGTTCCCATACATACTTACTCAGATATGCATGAAAAATGGTGGAGTAGATGCCAAGCAGGTGAAGAAAATGTGTCTTGGCCTGGTAAAGTAAAGTATTTTGCATTAAGTTCTGGTACTTCCGAATCTGCTAGTAAACACATACCCGTTACGCAGGATATGATAAAATCTATAAAGAACGTAGGTTTTAAGCAGCTCTACAGCATGGCAAACTTCAAAATACAGCCTGTTGCTTTCGAAAAGGGTGTTTTGATGTTGGGAGGTACCACATCTCTATTTGAAAAAGGAGAGTATTACGAAGGCGATATGAGTGGCATTAGTGCCAAAAATATGCCTAGATGGATGTCTTCGTTGCTCTATAAACCTGGTCAACGCATATCGCGGAAACCGCAATGGGAAGACCGAATAAATTTGATTGTTGAAAATGCATCTCAGTGGGATGTGGGTATAGTGTGTGGTGTGCCAGCGTGGGTACAAATAGTGTTGGAGCGAGTAATTAAGCACTACGACGTGAAAAACATACATGATGTATGGCCAAATCTCAGTGTATATATTCATGGTGGCGTATCTATAGAGCCATATAGGCACAGTTTTCAGAATATTTGGGGTAAACCAGTTACGTTTATTGAAACTTATATGGCATCTGAAGGTTCATTTGGCTTTCAGGCAAGACCCAATGCTGGAATCAAACTGGTGTTGAATACTGGCGTATTCTTTGAGTTTGTACCGTTCAACAGTGCCAACTTTGATGATGATGGTAATCCCAAGCCTGATCCTGAGACTTTTACTATCAGTGAAATAAAAGAAGGTATAGAATATGCTGTGTTGCTTAGTACCTGCTCTGGTGCTTGGCGATACATGATCGGCGATGTTATAAGATTTACTAGTGCTGCAGAACACGAAGTTGCCATAGTAGGTAGAACTAAACAGTTCTTAAGCCTTTGCGGAGAACATTTGTCGGTTGACAATATGAACAAAGCAATAGAGATGGTTTCGAATCAACTGAATATCACAATTTGTGAATTTGCAGTTTCAGGTATGAAGTATGATAATTTGTTTGCGCACCAGTGGTATATAGGGTGTGACAATGACGTAGACCCAGACATGGTGAAAAAATTGTTGGACGAAACATTGGCACAATTGAATGATGACTATTCCGTAGAGCGCACCTCAGCACTCAAAGAGGTATTTGTAAAAGTACTACCAGCAGATACTTTCATTGATTACTTACGATCTAAAGGAAAGGCTGGAGCAATGAGTAAATTTCCGAGAGTGTTAAAAGGTGCTCAACTGCAAGATTGGGAACAATACCTGCAAAAGCACAATAAAATAGTAACGGCATAGTATTTGTTGTTATCGCCCTAATAAAATCCGTTGCCGCTTCTTTGCCAAACGAGGGTAGTTAACGGTATTTTTTTAATCGTAAACTGTGTTGGATTTTGTTTTCAGTGCGTTTGTTACTATTGTCAATATCTTTGCTGCCTACGCAACGGTGTTGTAGATATTTGATAGTTTTTAGTACTGAATTGTAATTACTAATACTGTCTGTTCTTGTTTTATAATAATATTGTAAATGAATAGCCGTTTTTTATTGTACTCCGATGGAGAGGGAAATATTTTTGAGGATACTTCATTGTATGTGGTAGGTAGAGCGGGATGGGATGCAATGCCTATTCCAGACGAAGACTGGATTGAACTACCCGATGGTGGTAATCTGTATGAGTTACCTGGTCGAAGGGGAATAGGTATTGATGTAAATTCGGGCGAAATGCGTCTTTGTGAGAAGGGATGGGCAGTGGCTGCTTTTCTTCCTCCAGCACACACCGGTTTTTACTTGTCTGCGTACGAGACATTGCCAGATGCACCCACCTTACCTTTGTTTTGTTACACTGCGGCTGGATGGCTCGATGATAAGTTTTATGTACCTGCAGTGCGTATAGAGCGCGATATACGCCAAGAATGCAGCGGCTATGACCAAGATAGGATAAATGCTGGAGTAGAGGAAATTGTAGCTGCATACCCCCACAACAGGTTGGTGCAGCACTTAGCAGATAATTGTGCGCTTACATATAATTGTCCTGCCGCCCGAAACTATTTTTTAGGAAGATGGGAGTGTCCTATACCTACATCTCCTGCGTGTAATGCCAATTGTATAGGTTGTATTTCGTTTCAGCCAGAAGATGAGACTATCGTTTCGCCACAAGACAGATTGCAATTTAAACCTACAGCAGCTGAGATCGTAGAATTTACTGTTCCACATCTTGAGACAGCGGCTTATCCTATTGTTAGTTTTGGTCAAGGCTGTGAAGGTGAACCGTTGTTAATGTGGGAGACCATCAAAGATGCTATCGTAGAAATAAGGAAACATACCCATAAAGGCAGCATCAATATAAACACTAATGGCAGTAAGCCAGCGGCCGTAGAGCAACTAATGAAGGCTGGCTTAAATAGCATTAGGGTCAGTCTTAACTCTGCCCAAGCAGGCATTTATACAAAATATTACCGACCGAATAACTATAGATTTGAAGATATAGTTGCAAGTCTAAAAGTAGTAAAAGATTATGGAGGGTGGGCCTCTATCAATTATTTTGTTTTCCCAGGTATGACGGATAGTATTGCGGAGTACGATGCATTATGTGATTTGATACGAACTACCGGACTAGATATGATACAATGGAGAAGTTTTAATATTGATCCTGATTGGTATTTGGGTAAAATGGACATAGTTGATGCGGGCGAATGTATGGGTGTAAAACAAATGCTGGAACTGATACACGACGAGTTTCCGAATGTAAAATTCGGTTATTTCAATCCGCCAATAGAAAGAATGAAAAACTATGATGTAGATTTTGCACACTAGAGCAAGCAGAATAGGGTATACAAAACAAAGCCTTGCTTATTGTAAGCAAGGCTTTGTTTTTACGATTATAGTTGATGAGTTTTTACTTTTTTAGGATAAACAGATAAGCAGCAACCCACATAGGCTCTATAGTATCTATATAGGCTATTGTTTTATCGTTGTTGTCTGTTATCGGACCACTACCTGAATTGCTTATGCGAGCAATTACTTTATGACTGCCATTTTCAACTGTACCATCGCGCAGTATATACCCAACCGTTTTATGATCTTTGTCTTGGAGCTCGTATTCATTGATTATGTAGCCCAAGGTGTTAGATTTGACGTCTACAATTTTTCCATCTTGCCTGAAAGTGCAAACTGTTTTTTTATTTAAGTCTTGTAGTTCGCCGTTTTTGGTAATGTAGGCAATTGTGTTCTTACCAGCATCTTGAATGCTTTGTGCTTTTGCAGCTACAGAGGACAAAATTATTGCTGGTATTATCAAAAACTGTTTCATATAATTTGGCTTTATGTTACTGCAAGATATAAAATCTATTTGACAAAAATACAATCGAAATGTCAAAAAAAATGCTTTTAATCAATAGTTATAATTATGGTGAAAAGAAATTAATGATGACTTAATGTTCATTTTTCATTTTACCGCCCGCCTCTGGATATAAAATCGTTTAGTTGTTTTTTATTGGAGTCAAAATCAAAAACACTTGCTACTTTGAAGTAGTTTTGAGGGTCTACCGTTCTGTCGTAGGCAAATTTAGCAAACGTAACTTTTGTGTTTTCGAAGGAGAACAGTCTGCATATCTCCATTACCTGATTGGTAGTCATAAAGTTTGCACCAAATATTGTTTTAGCAGTAGACAATTTTGTGTCTTCAAAAGAAGCTGATGCTATGCTCTGTTTTGCATCGTTAAACGTACGAAAGTCCATCTCGACAGGCGCTGGAGGTGGTGGCGGTGTGTAAGTATTGTTGTTATTAAAATTGTTGTTGTTAAACCTAGTGTTATTATTATTGTTATTGTAATAATTATCGGAGGTTGTAGTAGTAGTTTCAGTAATCCACTGGCCAGTAATTGGGTCCATGTAGCTAGTTTCAGTTACTGTATTTATTTGTTGTGGGCGACCAAAGTACATAACATATTCATCTCTTGGTCCATGATAGTTTCTATCGCATTCTGACATTCTATGAAATTTTAAACGCATACCACCTCTGTTTCTGGATAACCTTAGAGTAAGATTTACCGCTCTCCCATCTATTGGGTCTGCAATGTTAATGGTGCGTCGTATAGGCTGTGTGCGGTTGTCGGCAAAGAAAATTTGGACATCGTTTTGGAATTTTGGTAATGATTCAATTCTTATTTTGCTTTGCGGAATCATATTCTGCTTTATTCCATTGATAACAACGAGAAATTGTTCGCCATTTTCTGAGAAAATTGACAATACGCTGTTGTCGTATTGCATGTTATCGTATCGGTACTGGGGATAAACATTATTATATCCACCACGTTGTGCGTTGGATGAAAAAGGTAGCAGCAGTGCAAAGAATAAGAAATAGTTGATGCGTGTCATATTGATTTTTGTTTTTTTGCAAGATTAGTAAATAAATTTCAGATGTTCTTACCCATATGTCAACAAGTGTGCCAATTGCATTTTAATTAATGCAAAAGGTAGTGTTAAAATAGTAGAAATATAAAACTGAACGACACTATAATTGCATCTTGATGACAAATTGCTATCTGCTAAACCACTAAATATTCTGATATTGCATGTTTAATTTACAAGGTATCAATTCATAGATTTTTAGTCAACACTACAATTAAGATGATAAGCAAAAGTGAACAACTATTTAAAAGAGCACAACAATCTATACCCGGTGGTGTTAACTCGCCAGTTCGTGCTTTTAAAAGTGTAGGAGGTACACCTATTTTTATGTCTCATGCTAAGGGGGCATATATGTATGATGCAGATGGAAACAGGTATATTGATTACATTAACTCGTGGGGACCAATGATTATGGGTCATGCATATGAACCTGTAATACAAGCAATACAGGATAAGGCATTGATGTCTACTTCTTTTGGAGCGCCAACAGAGCTAGAAATAGAAATGGCAGAACTTATCATTAGCATGGCACCAAACGTAGATATGGTAAGGATGGTGAGTAGTGGTACAGAAGCATGTATGAGTGCGCTCCGACTTGCAAGGGGATACACAGGGCGAAATAAATTCATAAAATTTGAAGGATGTTACCATGGACATGCTGATGCTTTTCTGGTAAAAGCCGGTAGTGGAATGGCTACTTTTAATATACAGACAGTACCTGGTGTTACGGCAGGGGCCTCTATGGACACGCTGACTGCACCCTATAATGACCTCGCAGCAGTAGGAGAATTGATTGCTGAAAATAAGGGTGAAATTGCGGCGATAATTATTGAGCCAGTAGCAGGTAATATGGGCTGTATTGTTCCTGTTGCGGGATTTTTGGAGGGTCTGCGATCTATTTGCGATCGTGAAGGAATTGTATTGATTTTTGATGAGGTTATGACGGGGTTTAGGTTGGCGGCAGGTGGTGCTCAGGAGCGGTTGGGTGTAAATGCAGATCTTGTTACGTTTGGTAAAGTAATAGGTGGAGGCTTGCCTGTAGGTGCTTTTGGTGGTAAAAAAGAAATTATGCAGTTCATTGCACCTTTAGGAAACGTTTATCAAGCTGGTACTCTGAGTGGCAATCCCATAGCAATGATAGCTGGCTATACGTTGTTGAAAACACTAAAAGACAATCCTGAAATATATAATGATTTAGATGAAAAAGCCGCAAAAATTCATGCGGGATTAGATTCTGTATTGAGCAAACTAGATCGTCCATTTGTTATCAATAGGATAGGCTCAATGATAAGTGTTCATTTTAGTGATAAGCCTGTAAATAACTTCGCAGATGCGGCCACTGCTAACAATGCGATGTTTAATAGTTTTTTTCATTCGATGCTTAACGGGGGTGTTTATTTACCTCCTTCTGCTTTCGAGACATGGTTTATTAGTCATGCTATTACCCTATCTGATATTCAACACACGATAGATACTGCAGCGCGTTTCGAATTATAGATGTAAGCGAAATATCGAAAAAGGTCCCTGTAGTTTTATTGTTACAGGGACCCTTTTTTTAATTTATACCAATAAACTTATTGATTGTGAACCAGCCTGATAATTTTACTGCTTCCATCATTGCCCTCAAAACGCAAAAGATATATGCCAGAAGACAATGTGTAAGGTAATGTGATGTCAGTAGAACCTATCATTACTTTATAGAGTTCAACTATTTTGCCGTCAATAGAATATACGGTTGCTTTTCCTTCAGAAGTAGATAGGATATTGAATGTTCCTGAAGTTGGGTTGGGGAACACAGTGAACTCAATACTAGCCTCGTTTACGGTAATCGGTTTTGCAGAGCAGCCAACATTTATAGATTTTGTTTTGAAGCATGTTCCAAGTTGGTAAGTTATTATAGCTGAACCTGTAGTTATTCCTGCTACCATACCACTAGCATTTACGGTAGCTACGGCTGAATTGCTACTACTCCAGCTTCCGCCTACAGTACTGTGGGTAAATGTGGTAGTTGCACCCACACACACCGATATAGCACCGGTAATATTTGTAAGTGCTGGATTGACAGTAACCATTGTAATACTGTGGCAGCCAGTAGCTGAACTATATGTGATTCTGGCGGTACCAGTATTTATGCCGCTTACTAATCCTGCAGCATTTACACTGGCTTTATAAGGGTGGCTGCTGCTCCACGTCCCAGTACCTGTAGAATTATCTAAATCTGTTGTCTGTCCTACACACAGTGTTGGTGTGCCAGTGTTAGCACTTGGTGGGTTATTAACAGTAACGGTAGCCGTTCTTGCACATCCTAAAGAATTAGTATAGCTTACTACTGTCGTACCGGCAATGAGTCCCGAAACAGCACCAGTAGATGTAACGCTTGCTACAGATGGTGCTGTGCTGCTCCAAGTACCTGCTGTTGGGGTGCAAATAAGATTTGTTGTAACACCGACACAAATATTCCTGCTGCCACCGCCTATTAAATTAGGTACTCTGTTTACTGTAGCTACTAAAGATTTGACACATCCTGTAGTTGGGTAAATGTAAGTGATGAGCACACTTGAGTTAGATGACGTATTATATATAATACCAGTTAGTAAACCCGAACCAGAATCGATTGATGCAACCGAAGGATTGCTACTACTCCAGATTCCACCAGAAGGTATTGCAGACAGCGTAGTGGAATTGCCTGGGCAAACTGCTGGGATACTACTTATAACTGGAATTGCATTGACGGTAGCCTCAGTAGTTACATAGCAGCCATTCGATGACATGCGATAGGTGATGATGGCATTTCCCGAATTGATTCCATACATCGTTCCACCGCTTGTTATAGAAGCGATTGCAGTATTGCTACTACTCCACGTTCCCCCACTGTGAGTGAGCATAGTTGAAGAACCAGCGCAAACTACAGGAGTGCCAGATATTGGTGCAGGGAGTGCATTTATTGTAACTACTGTAGTTCTAAAACATCCAACACCTGATGTATATGTGATAGTAGAGGTTCCGATGCTAACCCCAGTTACTTCACCTGATCCTGATACTGTGGCAACAGATGTGTTACTACTTACCCAAGTGCCGCCAGTAGTTGGGTAAGTAAGCGTAGTGGT
Organism: Flavipsychrobacter stenotrophus; assembly: GCA_945902755.1. GTDB lineage: Bacteria > Bacteroidota > Bacteroidia > Chitinophagales > Chitinophagaceae > Nemorincola > Nemorincola stenotropha_A. Next base: position 3,287 of record CAMDNC010000104.1, on the reverse strand, counting down.
GGTGCCAATACAAGCTGTAAGGGTGCCTCCTATAGGAATTGTATTAATATTAACGGTAACTACGGTTGTACTTTGGCACGATGAACCGATGCTGTAAGTTATGTTGGCCGTGCCTGGATTTATTCCATACACGATACCCGATGAAATATTCACATTAGCAATTGAAGTGTTACTACTAATCCATGTGCCTGTAGGTACAATATTTGAGAGTACTGTAGTTTCCCCTACACACAATGAAGAAACCCCTGTATTTGCAGGTATTGAACTATTTACTGTAACTATTACGTTAGTGTTACAACCAGTACTATTTACGTAATTAATCTGAGCTGTACCTGTGCTCAACGCGCTTACCAATCCTGATGTAGATACTGTAGCTATAGAAGTATTGGCACTACTCCATGTACCTATCGCTGTTCCTGAATTTAAATTTGTTGTTCCTCCTGCACAGATAGTAAGCGGACCTCCATAAATAGGTGAGGGAATGGGGTTTACAGTAGCTACCGTGAGGCGAGCACATCCTGTAGGTAATGTATAGTAAATACCTGTTGCTGAAATTGAAGTGAAGTTTGAGATTATAGCAGTAACTAAACCCGAAATTGAGTCTACAGTAGCTACTTCTGCATTGCTACTACTCCAAGTTCCACCGGCTGGACTACCTGTGAGAGTAGCAGTCGCACCAGGACAAAGAGGCGGTGCAGGTGAAATTACGTTTGGCAATGGATTTACCGTAACGAATTTGGTTGTAAAACACCCTGTGCTACCAGCTGTAAAAGTAATGTTGGCAACACCTATACTAATGCCTCCAACAGCACCAGAAGCACTAGCTGATGCAACAGCAGTGTTACTGCTGCTCCAAGTGCCACTTACAGGATTTGTTAAGTAAGAAAAACTACCTAAGCAAACAGAACTATTTCCCAGAATAGGAGATGGTGCGGGCGTAACCGTAAACAAAGTAGTACTATAACAACCTGCATCCAAATAATAGGTGATTGTTGCCGTACCAGCACTAACACCGGTAACAGTACCTGTTGTACTATTTATGTTTGCAATTGCAGTGTTACTACTACTCCATGAACCACCACTCACTGAGTGTGTGAGCGTCGTAGAAGCACTTTGACAAATTGTTGTTGTACCTGCAATATTTGGTACAGCACTGTTTACTGTTACTTGGGTAATGTCTCTACAACCAGATGGGATGGTGTAGGTAATATTTGTAGTGCCAGCAGCTAGACCTGTCAGCATGCCTGTAGTTGGGTGAATGGTAGCCTTGGAGGTATTGCTACTTACCCAAGTACCACTGCCTACACTACTTATCAATTCAGCGCTATTACCAACACACACAAAGAAGATACCCGAGATATCTGGGCTATTGTTTACGCTAACTATTGCTGTGTCGGTGCAGCCTGTTGAGTTGGTTTGATAGGTTAGTATTGCAACTCCTTCATTTACACCCGTTACTAAACCAGATGTATAACTTACCGATGCTATTGTACTATTGCTGCTTGTCCATGTTCCACTAGCAGTAGAGCTATTTAGGGTTAGTGCGGCATTTTCGCAAACTTGCCATACACCTGATGGCGAGGTAATTAGTGGTAAAGGATTTACTATAACAGATTTGACAGAGTTATTTGTACACCCAAAACTATTTGAAATTGTGTAGGTGATAATTGTAGATCCTGTGTTGTTTCCGTTGACCACGCCTGTTGTGCTGATTGTAGCAACTGTAAGATTATTACTAGTCCAAGTACCACCACTTGTGGCATTTGCAAGTGTTATGTTTCCATCCTTACAAACTCCAGAAGGTCCTAATATTGGTGAGGTAGTTGGTAGTGGGTTGACAGTTATTGTTGCAGTTAGAATTTTGTTGCACCCAAAACTGTTTGTGAGACTGTAAGAGATAGTCGCATTTCCTGCAATTCCTCCAGTTAAAGTTCCAGATCCACCGCCAACAGAAGCAATAGGGTAGTTACTACTAGTCCACAACCCACCTGAAGCTCCTGCACTTAGTGAAGAAACAGCACCACTACATATTTCAGTAGTTCCAGTTATTGTAGTTATTGACGGTAATGGATTTACTGTAACTACTGTAGTAGAGAATGTAGTGCAACCAAATCCATTTGTGACAATATAGCTAATTGTACTTGTGCCTGCTATTTGTCCGGTAACGATTCCACTAGTTCCGACTGTTGCTACAGTGTTATTACTACTAGACCAAACACCTGCGGGAGTTGAACAAAAGAGTGAAGTACTAGAATTTGCACAAACTATTTTTACCCCGCTAATGTTGTTTACAGATACAATTGGATTCACTGTTATAATTCTAGTTGCTGCAGTAACGCAACCCAATGATGAAGTTTCGGTATAAGAAATGGTACAATTACCAGCAGATACCCCTGTTACGAGTCCAGCCGTATTGATTGTTGCAATCGCATTATTATTACTGCTCCACACACCTCCTGTTACGCTACTCGTAAGAAGTGATGTGTTATTCACGCAAAGTACCAAAGTGCCTGAAATGTCTGCAACGGTTGGTAATGGATTGACTGAAACAACTGTATATGTTTCAGTTACGCAGCCAAATCCATTTGTAACGGCGTAAGTAATTAAAGTGGTTCCTGAGGAAATACCAGTTATTGTACCGCTAGCGTTTATAGTGCCAACTGTGGGAGTGCTACTACTCCAAACACCACCACTAGTGGCGCTTGAAAGACTAATGCTACCACCGACACAAACATTGTTGGCTCCAGTGATTGCAGCTACAGTTGGCAATGGATTAACTATTACGGTAGTTGTGTAGGTCGTAGATGGTGCGCAACCTGCTCCACTAGTGCCATTAGATACTGTAAGAGAGTATACAGATGTGACTGTTGGGGTTGCTGTAGGATTTTCTGTGGTCGTTGATGATAGAGCAGGGCCACTCCAACTGAATAACGAAGCGCCATCTGCGGGATTTGCAGTTAGCGTTACTGTGTTGTTTAAGCAAATAGGTCCATTATTAGTCGGACTTGCAGAAGGCGCACTTGTAACTGTAGCTATTGTCGTATATACAGTAGCTGGTGCACAACCTGGCTGCGTAGACCCATCACTTACAGTGAGTGAGTAAACAGCAGTAACGGAAGGTGTTGCGGTTGGGTTAGCTATTGTAGAAGCAGCAAGCGCAGCACCACTCCAGTTGAAGGTGTTAGCCCCACCAGCCGGATTGGCTGTGAGTGTTACAGTTCCACCATTGCAGATTGGGCTACTGTTAGTAGGTGTTGCAGTAGGAGTACTGTTTACTGTTACTGAAG
>CAMDNC010000103.1 GCA_945902755.1 Flavipsychrobacter stenotrophus | reverse complement strand
CCAGCAGCAGCAGGTGTCTCGCGTATTATCTCAGTGGTACGTTCTATCATACCACTTACATTCATATTAAACGTCTCTATCTTGTCTATGTTCAGAGCCACTCCCTCAGCAGGCGGAGGCGTATTAGCCGCAGTAGTACCAGGTGTTTCGGCTACCGGTGCAGGCGTTGGCGCCACTTCTGGTGTAGGTGCAGCAGCCACTGGTGCCGGAGGAGCTACTGGAGCTACTGGTTCAGGGGTAGGCGTAACTACAGGTGCATGATGCGGAGTGGTTAATAAATCCAGCATCGTATCATCTGCCGCGCCTTGTCTGTTGTCTATAGAGCCTATGCTTACAGCCAGCGAGTTAAAGCTGTCTACATTCATATCCATCGACTCTATCACGTTCAGCCCTTTGTCATTGGGCGTCACCTTGGGTAGTTCGGTAGATACTGTACCAGACACCGCAGGTGTTGGAGTGTAGCTAGTTCTGTTGGCAGTAGGTAGGTTGGTAAGTGGTGCAAAGGCGGGTGAGCTAACACTACCAGCACCACCATTATTTACTTTATTTCTGATTTTAACAAATTCCATGTCTGCCATTTCCAGCAGCGCACCTACTCTGTAAAAATCTCTTTTTATGTTATTGGGTATCGCAGCAGTTCCATTGCTCAGGTCTTTGTGCATAGAGTTGTACACATCCTGCAGTATTGATGATATCCTTAATTCAAACTTGTGTGGTCCTAGATATCTGTACTCAGGCAGGTCCAGTCTGTTAGATCTCAAACCGGCTTCAAATACTTGCGCACTTGTCACAAATCCATCTTCGCTTACAGTGTTGTCGTTGATGGTAGCCAGTTCTAGCTCATTGTTGAGTAGGTGAGCTATTTGTGATATTGCATCGTCAAAAAAACCAACTACCCTCACTACCGGCACCGATGTTTTCCCACCTGTATTTGTAGTTTGGCTTTCCCAAATAGAGTCTATTCTGTAGCACGGTACGTTGTTATAAGCAACCACCTGCTTCACTAGTTCCTCCATTTTGTACAAAAAAGAATTGGTCCTGTCCATGAGTTAGTAAGACTTAAATTACAGTATTAGGGCAAAATATTAGTACAATATTACAACTTGTTCTCTAGTTATCCACAATCACAATACTCATTAACAAAGCATTAGTAGTTTGCTAACAATTGATTTAGGTGTAATAGGTTGATCCTTAGTCAATTGCACTTAGTTCAGCCCATCTGTAACTGCATCTCGGTGTATTTTTTTCACCAGTCCTTGCAGCACATTCCCTGGTCCTACCTCTGTAAACTGGCTAGCACCATTGTTCACCATTTCTTGTATAGTTTGTGTCCAGCGCACCGGGGCGGTTAGTTGGTTGATAAGGTTTTGCTGTATGGTGGCTGGGTCGGTGTAGGGTAGGGCAGTTACGTTTTGGTATACAGGGCAGGTAGGTGTGCCAAATGGTGTTGCTGCTATAGCGGCCTCTAGCTCTAAGCGAGCTGGCTCCATGAGTGGCGAGTGAAACGCTCCACCCACCTGTAGCACCAGTGCTCGTTTAGCACCAGCTTCTTTTAGTTGTTCACAGGCTATTCTTATGCCTTCTATACTACCGCTTATCACCAGTTGCCCAGGGCAGTTATAGTTGGCTGCTACCACTACTTCTTCTTTTATGGCAGCGCATATTTCTTCTACTCTGGCATCTTCCATACCTAGTACGGCTGCCATGGTCGATGGATTTATTTCGCAAGCTCTCTGCATAGCTGCTGCACGCTGCGCTACCAGGCGCAGTCCGTTTTCAAATGTCAGTGTTTTATTGGCTATCAGTGCCGAAAATTCCCCCAGCGAGTGACCAGCTACCATGTCGGGGTGTAGGTCTGGTGTGGTCAGGAAACGTATTACTGAATGCAGAAATATAGCTGGCTGAGTCACATTCGTTTGTTTCAGCTCGGTTTCAGTACCGCCAAACATAATGTCGGTGATTCTGAATCCCAGTATTTCATTCGCTTGCTCAAAAAGCTCTTTCGCTGCTGTGTTTTGTTCGTAAAGGTTTTTGCCCATTCCCGGAAACTGTGCGCCTTGTCCAGGAAACATGTATACGTGTTTCATATCAGTAGTTTTTTTGCTTTAGTGTTTGGCAATAGGCAGTACACCGCTGTTTTAGTGTTTGCTGTTCTTTTTGCCTCATCAAATAATATTCTATTGTTAATTTGGTGTAAATCGGCTGTGAAATTAATCTGAAATATGCAATCGGCAAATTATACTATCTAAAGCACCTTATACCCTTAGCCACATACAAGTATTAAATGATTTACTTTTGCCCCATTACTCATTTATTTTGTTTGGTTTCTTTGCAGACTTTGCGCCCTTGCGTTTGTCGGTTTTGATAAATGTTGTTTTCCATTCATGAACGTATCTTTTTTCATAGCACGCCGTTATCTGGTTAAGCAGAAGGGAACTTTCTCTTCCTTTATCATCAGGCTAGCTATAGTAGCTACTGCGCTGAGTGTGGCGGTCATGATACTTTCATTGGCAGTGGTTACAGGGTTCAAACACGCCATTTCCGAAAAACTATTTGGCTTCATGGGGCATGTTCAGGTGCGCCCGTTCAATGATGCAGCCACAGCTTCGGTTGGTTTTTCCCAGCCCATCTACTCAGATGCGGCACTTATTGGTAGCATGCAGCGTATACCCCATGTAGTGGCGGTAACGCCCTATGCGGTTCGTCCGGTTATTTTACAAGCCAATGGTTTACTGGAAGGGGTGCAGCTAAAGGGAGTCAACCAACGGTATCGATTCCAGTCGGGTATCACCACTGCTGGCAAACCTATAAGTTTCACCGATTCCCAATACGCTAAAGAAATTATCCTCTCTCGCACCACTGCCGATAAGCTCAATACAAAACCCGGCGATACCATTCAGCTCAATTTTATCGACAATGGTGTTCCTCGAATTCGTCGGGTAAGGGTGAGTGGCACCTACCACAGTGGTATGGAGGACATGGACAAATATTATGCTGTGTGCGATATTCGTCTACTACAACGAATCAACAACTGGACAGCCGACAGTATAAACGGTTACCAGCTCGATCTTTCCAGCCCCGATTATGCCGATACAGTTGCGGCATATATCCATTTCAATCTCATCAATGCGCCTTTGGCATCTTACACTACAGTAGGTACCTACACCTTCATTTTCGACTGGATCGAACTCCAAGGTGTCAACAGTGCCATTCTCATTGCCATTATGGCTATTGTAGCTATTATCAATCTAGGGGCGGCTTTACTCATTATTATTGTAGACCGTGCCGCTATGATAGGTTTGCTCAAGGCGTTGGGCATGCCTTTTGAGTCCACCAGGGCTATCTTTCTCAGTATAGCTGCTATAGTGGGCGGTTCCGGTATTTTATTGGGCAATCTTTTGGCTTTGGGAATCTGCTATTTGCAGTTACATTATGGATTCCTCAAGTTGCCCGAAGACTCTTATTACATGCGTTACGTGCCCGTCAAGGTCATTTGGTGGCAGGTTGCTGCTGTCGATTTAGTAACGCTGGTGTTGTGTATATTTTGTATGTGGTTGCCTACTTTGTATATTCGCCGCATACAACCTGCTAAAGTCTTACAATTTAAGTAAAACCTTATTTTGAGGACTTAGTATATTTGCAAAAAGAAAAAGTAAAAATATTTTAAACATTTTCAGTAAGCAATGAGCAACAAAGATATTTATAAGAAACTGTGTAGTCAGAGAAAAGGGATTCCAATGTTTTGCCAGCCCTGGTGGCTCGATACAGTTTGTAAATCATGGGATGTAGCTATAGCCAAAAAAGGGGAACATATAGCGGGTGCATGGGTATATCCGGTAGAAACCAAACTGGGTGTTACCCTACTACGCACCCCAATGCTGACACCCTATTTGGGCCCGCTGGTTTTTTTACCACACGACCTCAAAGAAAGCAACAACGATAGTTACGAGCACGATACTATAGCCGACCTCATTAAACAATTACCCAAAGCACCTGTTTGGAACTTGGCTTTACAGCCTGGAGTGAAGCAGGCAGGTATTTTCAAGCAGCAAAAACTGCATGCTCAGGTGCAGCAAACGTTTCTGCTAGAGCTCAAAGAGGACGAACAAACATTGCTCACCAATATGAAAGATGCAGTGCGACGCAATATTCGTATTGCTGAAAGCGAGGTTACGGTTACTAATTCCCCAGAGCATCTCAAAGATCTGTATAAGTTCCAGAAAAGCACATTGGAGAAAAAAGGTAAGTCATTTAAATATTCCCTTCGCGATCTTCAACGCATCATGGACGCTGCTAAAGCCAACAACTCTACTGCTCTTTGGGTAGCGAAAACACCAGATAAGCGAATTCAGGCCATTGTTTGGGCAATGTGGGACGATACGACCAGCTATTACTTCATGGGTGGTCAAAACCCCGATACCAACAGTTACAGAGCTATGTCCCTACTCCTATGGCACACGATGAGGCTAGCTAAGGAAAGAGGTAACAGCATTTACGATCTCGAGGGAAGCATGGACGAAGGGGTAGAACGTTTCTTTCGCAACTTTGGTGGAGACAGAGCTTTATATATAGTGCTTTCTAAGAATAAGTCCTTAGTTTGGAAACTGAAACAGTCAATTTTTGGATAATTTCTTAATACTATCATCTTCGTTTATAAGCCTGTTACCTCGTAACAGGCTTTCTTTTTTTGCAAATAATACAAAAGAGTTAACTTTAACTTCATTTTTCGATAATTCATCACATTTTCTGTTATCTGTTACTAACTGATGGCACAACTTGTGCGCCTATATTACATTACAATGATGCAAAATCTCTAGATAGTTTATGAAAAAAATATTTCTATTCCTTTCCCTGTTCTGTATCAGCTTTGCTGGCAATGCACAAACTGCTGCCAGTTATTCATTTTCTGCATTTTCAGATCCTTTCAATAGTATAAGTTTCTCTCCCGGTGCTACATTTTTCCCAACTCTATGGGCAGACGATGCTACTGAATTAACAGTACCAATAGGGTTTACTTTTAAATATTGTGGCATCAACTATACGTCATTTTCTGTGTGTACAAACGGCTGGTTGTCATTAACCAATTCGCCTACTACTTCATTCAACAATATAGAGACCAATATTGATGGTCCTGGATGGATAATGCCTTATTGGGACGATCTTGATTTGACATTTAGTGGCGACATTTTTGTAGAAACGACAGGTACTGCTCCTTCTCGCGTTTGCACCATCGAGTGGAATAATGTACCAGATGTTGGAGGATCGGGTACTGCTACTTTCCAAATAAAATTATACGAAACAACAGATATTATCGACTTTCACTATGATTTCTCTAGTTACTTTTTCGTTTCAGCTACCATAGGCATATCTAATGATGCCATCTCTGACTGGCAAACTCTTTCAGACGAATTGCCTACTGCTACTCCGCTTCTAGCGCCATTGTTTGTAAATAATATACCATTTTCTCCATTCACAGATCAGGTGTTCCGTTGGACGCCTCCTACTTGCTTGATTGCTGGTATCGCCGGCACACTTACTACGTGCACTGGCCTTACTACTACACTTACCAATCCAACTACGGGTGGTACTTGGAGCAGTAGCAATCCTGCCGTAGCAACAGTTGGTGCTACTACTGGTGTTGTGAGTGGCATTACTGGTGGTACTTCTACTATTACTTATGCTACCTCTAGCACTTGTTTTACTACTGCAGTAGTTACAGTTAATGCAGTTACACCTATTACCGGTACATTATCTGTGTGCAGGGGGCTTACTTCCACCCTTGGCAATCCCACTCCTGGTGGTACGTGGTCTAGCAGCGCCACAGGTACCGCTACTGTAGGTGCAGGTACGGGTGTAGTATTAGGTGTTTCTTCGGGCACTTCAGTCATCACTTATACTTTACCTTCAGGCTGCTTTGCTACAGCTATTATTACCGTCAATCCTAGTCCTGCGGGCATATTCGGAGCCACTACTATTTGTCAGGGTGCCACTACTGCTTTGACTTGCGCTACTCCCGGAGGCGTATGGACCAGTAGTGTGGGTGCTGTCGCGAGTATAGATGCTGTTACTGGTATTGCTACAGGTCTTTCTGGTGGCTTTACTACTATTTCTTACACCCTACCCACAGGTTGTTTTAGCATCATTTCGCTCACCGTCAATCCCTTGCCGGCTACCATTGCTGGTGGTACCACATTGTGTATCGCTGGTACCACATTGTTATCTAGCACTACTACAGGTGGCACATGGTCTAGCACTACACCCGCCGTGGCTACTGTCGATGCCACTGGTTTGGTTACAGGTGTAGCGGGAGGTACATCTGTTATATCTTATACGTTAGCTAGTGGTTGTTTCCGCACAGTTACGGTTAATGTTACCACCGTTGTCGCCCCCATTACAGGCACTACTACCGTATGTCGCACGCAGTCTACCACTCTTGCCAACGCTACAACTGGCGGCACTTGGTCTAGCACCACACCTGCTGTGGCCACTGTAGATGGTGTTACCGGTGTTGTTACCGGTGTAGCAGCAGGTACAACTACTATTAGTTATGCATTAGCTTCAGGTTGTTTTTCTACTACAGTTGTTACCGTAAATGCTTTAGAGCCTATAACGGGTACTTCAACAATATGTGTAGGCGGTTCTTCTACTTTATCCAATGGTGTTGCTGGTGGCGCATGGTCTAGCAGCAATGCTGCAGTTGCTTCAGTAGTTGCAGGTACGGGTGTCGTATCGGGTGTTACCGCAGGTACTGCCGATATTACTTATACTACTACTGCTGGTTGCAACAGCATTCTTACTGTTACTGTCAATCCATTACCCGATGTTGTCACTGGCGACTTCAATATTTGTGTGGGCAATACTACTGCGCTTTCCAGCACTTCTGCTGGGGGCATTTGGTCGCAGTCTTCGGCTGGGGTCATCTCTGTCGATGCCGCTACCGGCGTTGTCACTGCTTTGACTATTGGCACAGCTACCGTTTCTTATACATTACCATCTGGTTGTGCTACTACAGCTGTTGTTACGGTAGATGCTGTTCCTGCTGCTATTACAGGTATAGCGCCAATTTGTCCAGCAGCTACAGCTATTGTTACGCATCCAGTATCTGGTGGCACGTGGTCTGTTAGCGATGCCACTATCGCTACTATAGGCGCTGCTACCGGAGTTGTTACGGGTGTTATCACCACTGGTGGTACTGCTACGGTTACTTATACTTTGCCTACTTCTGGTTGCATCGCTACAACCGTTGTAACCGTCTTCCCCTTGCCTGCTCCTATTACAGGCTCATCGTCAGTGTGCATAGGTGCCTCTTCTGCGCTAGCATCTGCTACGCCCGGTGTCAATTGGTCTAGCAGCAATTTACCAGTAGCCACTGTAGGTGCCACAACGGGCATTGTTTCGGGTGTCGCTGCTGGTACAAGTACTATTACATGCACTGGCACAAACACATGTTTCCGCACAGCTATTGTTACTGTCAATCCCAATCCTAGTGCCATCACAGGTACAGCTACAGTGTGCGCTGCTAGCACCACCAATCTCTCAGCCACACCCGCCGGTGGTGCATGGTCTAGCTCTAATATCGCAGTAGCTACAGTTGCAGGTGGGGTTGTTACTGGTGTTGCGGCTGGTACCGCAGTTGTCACTTACAACATAGGTGGTTGTTTTAGTACCAGAGTTGTTACAGTTAATCCTTTGCCCAACGTTATTACTGGTCCTGCATCGGTTTGTGTTGGCCTCACAGCTACCCAAGTAAGTGCTCCTGCTGGTGGTACATGGAGCAGTAGCAACACTACTGTGGCTACAGTAGTTGCAGGTACTGGTGTTGCTACTGGTGTTGCAGCTGGTACTGCCAATATTAGTTATACAGTAGCTACAGGTTGTTCTCGCATACGCACCATTACTGTCAATCCATTACCGGCTGCCATAGGTGGTGCTACTATTGTTTGTCCGGCTTCTACTATCACACTTACTAACGCTACACTTGGTGGTGCTTGGAGCAGCAGCACACCTGCAGTAGCATCAATAGCTGCTGGCACTGGTGTTGTTACTGGTGCATCTGGTGGCACTACTACTATTTCTTACACGTTAGGTACTGGCTGCATTGCCACTACCGTAGTTTCGGTCATTGCAGCACCTGTTGCCGCTATCACTCCTTTAGGCGACACCGTACTTTGCCCTGGCGATTTTGTTACCCTTACTTCCAGCGCAGCTGTAGGTGCTACTTATCAGTGGTTCAATGGTGGGTTCTTAATACCCGGTATTACTACGCCTACATACACTACTAGCACTCCTGGTAGCTATCAGGTTAGGGTGAGCATAGCTGCTGGCTGTACTACATTATCTACTGCTATGTCGGTTACGGTGGTGCCAGCTACAGCTACCATTACCATACCCGGCGGCACCACCAGTGTTTGTGCGGGTACACCGGTAATACTCAATGCCAATACTGGTGCCGGACTTACTTATCAATGGGAGCTTGCTGGCTCACCTATACCGGGTGCTACTACTAGCTCCTTTACAGCCACAACTTCAGGTAGTTATGAGGTTAGGGTGACCAATGCTGCCGGTTGCTGGGCGCTTTCAGCTCCTGTTGTAGTTGCCGTTACACCAGCACCTTCCTCCGTCGTTACTGTTTCTGGTCCGCTTAGTGTTTGTGCGGGTGGTAGTGTCACTATCGCTGCGGTAGCAGCTCCTGGCAACACTTATCAGTGGTTCGATGCTGCTGGTCCTATAGCCGGCGCCACTGCCGATGCTTTCACAGCCTTTACCACTGGCGATTATTATGTACAGGTAACTAATGCTGCTGGCTGCGCTGTTGTATCAGCCCTCACTATATTCACCGTCAATCCATTACCCGATGCTTCCATCACAGCAGCTGGTCCCACCATCTTCTGCACAGGTAGCGGGGTATTGCTCAGTGCCACTCCCGGCTTCACTTATCAGTGGCTCAGGGATGGCGTTGCTATCAGTGGTGCCAATACTACCAATTATGCCGCTACTGCTAGTGGTGGTTACAAGGTAGTTGTTGTCAATGCAGCTACTGGTTGCACTGCCACTACACCAGTTGCCACGGTCGTTACTGTTATCAGCAGTCCCACAGCTATAGCGCTCACACCTGCTCGTTTCTGCTGGGGGGGTAGTGCGCTATTGTCTACCAGCGTGTCTGGTTTAGGCAGTGCTTTATCTTATCAGTGGTTCCTTAATGGTAGTGCCATACCCGGTGCTACATCACCTACTTATAGTGCGGGCGTAGAGGGCAATTATACCTGCCAGATCGTTGTTACAGGTAGTTGCACCGTGCTCACTTCTACAGCTTCTGTTACAGAGGTGCCACTCCCCAATCCTTTGGTAGCTGCTAGCGGCACCGCTGTTTACACCAGTGGCATGTACATCACTTATCAGTGGTACAAAGACCTCATAGCCATACCAGGTGCTACCGCAGCGTCTACTGCCATCACTGGCAATGGCAACTACAAAGTAGCAGTTACAGATACCAATGGTTGTCAGGCAGTTTCTGCTACTTACGTTGTCAACGGCTGGACAGGCACCAACAGTGTTACAGACCTCAATCAAACTGACGTTAGCATCTACCCAAATCCTGCTTCGGGAACTATATTCATCACCGCTCAGGCGCCTGTTACCGCTATCATCAGCAGCATAGATGGCAAGGCACTTATCACTCAGCCCAATGCTAAAGAGGTTAGCATCAGCTCGTTGGCAGATGGTGTGTACATCATCACGCTGTTCGATGCCAATGGTCAGCAACTTAAAGTGCAGAAGCTCATCAAAAAACAATAATTCTCATTTCTTATCCCACATTGCTACAGGCTATCCACATCGGGTAGCCTGTATTGTTTAAGTTATGTATCTGCTACGGCCGATTAGGTTCTTTTATATTCCAACTACTTACTCTATTTTTATCCTTCATGGCAAAGAGTAAACAAAAACCACAAGCTACCACAGGCAACATACCTCCTGCACCCAAGCCTAGGCAGGCATCACCTGCACCTGCTACACCTTCTAATGGGGCTGGCTTGTCGGGCTTTCGTTTACATGCAGTTATAGCTGGGGCTATTGCGGTACTCACATGGCTTTTTTACAAGGTCAGCCTCCAAAATCAGCTCACCAACTGGGACGACCCCGGCTACATCCGCGACAATGCACTTATCAAGGACATTTCAGCACAAGGGTTGCGCCAGATATTCACCACACCCATCATGGGCAACTATCACCCGCTTACCATACTCAGTTATGCCATCGAGTATAGTTTTGTGCGGTTAGAGCCCTGGTTATACCACCTCGATAGTGTGCTGCTACACATACTTGTCACTGTCCTTGTGTATGTCTTTGTGCAGCAGCTCACCCGCCGCCCCGTAGCCGCTGCCATTACCGCCTTGCTATTTGGGATGCACCCCATGCATGTTGAGTCGGTAGCATGGCTTGCAGGTCGAAAAGATGTCGTGTATGGTGTGTTTTATATGGCGGCATGCATCACTTGGCTTTACTTCGTTCGTGCCTCCGGTGCCGCCCGCACCAAGTGGTATGCTGTCACGGCCTTGTTCTACCTCTGTTCTTTGCTAGGCAAGCCTGTCGCCGTTACACTACCGCTTACCTTATTGCTTATCGACTACTTCGAGCAACGCCCACTCACCCGCACCCTCCTCCTCGAAAAACTACCCCTACTAGCCATAGCCATAGCCTTTGGTATCCGTTCTCTTATCGATCAGCGCTCTTTTGGCTCCCTCGGCACACACAATGTCACTTATACCTTCGTCGAGCGTTTTGCGCTCGGTGGTTACGCCTTCATCACTTACCTCTGGAAGTCCATTCTTCCCCTCGGGCTTAGTTGTTTTTACCCCTATCCTCCCAAGGATGCTGGTGGCTCTTTGCCCATTGTTTACTACCTCTATCCCTTAGCCACACTCGCCGTTTTGGGCGCAGTCTGGTACTACCGTCGCAGTAGGGTAGTAGTGTTTGGCGCATTGTTTTTTCTGGTCAATATCGCCCTGCTCTTGCAGTTCCTACCAGTAGGCGGTGCCATCCTTGCCGACCGTTATTCTTACATACCCTATCTTGGTCTGTTTTTTATGGCAGGCTGGTTTATATCTTCCTTCTTCACGCCGGGTGCTAACAAACAATATGGTTACATAGCCCTTGCTGTGGTAGGTGCATGGTCGCTATACCTGGGCACACTCACCACACAGCGTTGCCGGGCATGGTACGATACCGCCAGCCTCTGGCGCGACGAGATAGAAAAACAACCCCTAGCCCCCAATGCCTTCAACAACCTAGGCTTTTATTACTTCAATAAATTCAATGAAAGTGTAAACGATGCCGAGCGCCGACTCTTTTTCGATTCGTCCCTCTACCTGCTCAATAGGTCTGTAACACTCGAACCCACCTTTGCCAATCCTTGGGTATCACTAGGCGAGCTACACCGAGCCGCCAATCTATTCCCTCAGGCTAAAGGCTATTATTACAAAGCACTCACCCTCAACGACAAAGAAGGCAACGCCAACGCCTATCTGGGTCTGGCCATTACCTATGCCATCACTCAAAACCTCGACTCCTCTGCCTTTTGTTTTCGCAGTGCCATAGCCAGCAAACCCTACTTCCCCGAGGTGCACAGCAACTTCGGCAACTTCTACGACATGACCGGCAAACCCGATTCTGCACTCGTACACTACGGCATAGCCATTGCTCAGAACCCCGATATGTATGCCCCCTACCTCAATAGGGGCAGGCTCTACCAGCGCATGAAACGCTGCAAAGAAGCCATGGCCGACTTCGAAACCGCCCTCGCCCTCAACCCCACCATGGGCGAAATATTCTATTCTCGGTCTTATTGTCACACCCTCAATGGCAACAAAGCCGCCGCCCTTCAAGACGTAGAAACCGCCATCCAGCTAGGCTTCCGACAGATAGACCCAGCCTATTACAACATGCTAAAAGGCAGATAGTATTCTTTTGGTTACCAGCTTTTGCACTACTGGCATCGGGCATTGTGTCACACTCTTGTACGTGCGGGGCAGTGAGCATCTTTGCTCATAATATTCAACTGATGAAACATTGTAGTTATCATCTTCAATATTTGGTTTTCGGAAGAGAGTGATGGTTGGTTTTGTGTTTTGGGGTATAAATAGCTCATATATCCACAAACTTCCCTGTTTATGCTAAAAGATGTCAGAAGATGATAGAAAATCCACCCATTTTTTGCGGTGGATTTTCTATTTTTAATAGCACTTTGCATCATACAGTAACCTGTTCTACCAATTTATAAAATTCTTCGGATATTAGCCAAAACAATGAAGGTCTTCCTTTTCATATCACTGATGTTCATTGCTACGTCCTCTTTTTGCCAAAGCGATGAGATATATCGACTTACCTTCAGCAATCCCTCTAATTTCAAACTAACAACCGAGCTGTACAAGAGAAAACAACCGGCCTACTTGTGGATAGTAGATACTACAGACATTTGGCGCACCGAAAGATTCTGGATAAAAGAGCTTAACAACACGGCATCTCAGGTTATAAAAACAATGGAGGAAGATGAACACCATCCCTACAACCATACCTATCTTTTCCGGGATACTATACTATCTAAGCTTATTGAGGAAAATGAAAGGAGAAAATTATGTACAAGGGCCGGAGAACTCAAATCAACAAAGCTCGTGCTAAAAGGGAGGACCTATTCTACCGCTCATTCCGAAAAAAAACTTGAAGGTTTTTATTTCACTACGACGGAACCATTGTTTTCAAGCGATGGAAAGTATAGTTTTATCGACATCACTGTTTTTTATAGAGAACGTGCTGATCAGGAGTTGAATGATACCTACTTTGGAACGGTGTGCATTATCTACGAAAAGCACAAAAATACTTGGAAGAAAATCATCCACATGGATTTCTTGATATTGTAACAACACTTTCTGCCGCTGCTGTTTTTTCAGCCAGAGCCTTTCGTAAGGACATATATATCACGAAATAAATGCAATATCAGGTTCTAAGTTTTGTCTGCTATGTGCACAAATAGGAGAGCGGAGATACAGATAGCAAAAGCGGGTTCTCAACTTTTGCTTCAAGTCTATTTTCTGATTTCTCATCGCCTGTA
>CAMDNC010000102.1 GCA_945902755.1 Flavipsychrobacter stenotrophus | reverse complement strand
TAACACCTGCCATATCCAGCGCAGTGGCATTGGCAATGGCAGCATGACCATCTACCCTCTGAAGTAACACAGGTGTGGTAGGGAATAGTACGTTTAAAGTTTTATTGTCTGGGTAAGCAGCATTGGGAAATTTATTTTGATCCCATCCTCTGCCTCTGATCCATTTTTCATTGGGGTGATTTTTTGCAAATTCTGCAACACGAGCAACGGCTTCATCCCAATCTTTGCAATCGAATAAATTGACCTCGAAAAGTGACCTTCCGTAACCCACAAAATGGGCATGAGCGTCGATGAAACCCGGATATACTACTTTACCTTTAGCATCGACGATATTATCAGCCTTGTATAGGGTTTGTATGTCTAAAGTACTGCCAGTGGCAATAATAATCCCATTTTTTACTGCCATAGCTTCAACAGTACTAAAAGCACTGTCTACCGTATAAATTTTGCCATTTATGACCATCGTATCTACCCGCTGTGGGGCATGACAGGAGAGCAGTAAAAGAAAAGAAAAATATAAAAGGTAACTAAACCTAGCAAAATAAGCTGAAATCATAAAGCAGAATTGGTTTTACTGATATTGGATATACATGGGCTTGGGGTACAACTTGAGCACGTCTTTGGGCTCCATTATTGTTTTCCATGGTGGTGTTTTGATATCGTTTTTGTAGAATAGTTTGAAGCCAGTATACTGTACAGGCTCGCTACTAACAGCCAATTTATAAGAATTCACTTTTTTGGCAGGAAAACCCCAGCCGTCCATATCCATAACTATTTGTACTTCGGGGTGTAGTTTGATCTGTTTATAGTTAGTAACCATACCCTTTGTAAAGCGGTGTATAATGAGCATTTTGGGGGGTAGATTGTAACGCTGTACCAGCTCAGTGAGGTATTGTGTGGTATAGTTAATGTCCTCGGCATCGAAAGTACCAATGACACTCCCTGGTACTCGACCTGTCTTCATAGAGAACTCAGGGTCTATAGCTAAGTGTACATTGGGCATACTGAGGTATTTCTCGAGCTCTGGTATTTCTTTTTGCAATGTGCTCCAACCCACCTGAATATCAAGAAAGACTAACGCATTAATTTTAAGCGCCAACTGCAGGGTTTTATCAATTTCGGTAAACGGCATACGCATACGGTAAGTGTTACCCTTACCAGGGCTGCCCTGAGCTGTAGTAACTATGTAATGCAGGGCGGGAATAGCCTTGACGGAGGTATCGGCAGCCTGCCATTTTTTGACCTCACCCATCAGTTTTTGTAGCATGGTGTCGGGGGCAAGTTCGCCTAGAATACCCATACGAGTAGAATAATAATTGCCATAATAAGCTATCACCCTATGAAAGGGCAAAATAGCACCCGGCAAAGGATACTGAGTTTTGACTGGCCACTTGGCGGAAGCAGAGTCGTGCACCATGTGCATAGTGAGCAGGTTGTAAAGCACTGTATCTAGTGCGGGGGGTGGTTTAACTGTATCTGTTGTAGCGTTGGTCGTAGATTTGTTAGCAACAACAGCGGTTTGTTTTTTGCGGGCAGCCTCAGAGTTATTGCATGCTACTAGCATTATGCAACTGAGCATTAATAAAGAAGACCTGACATTTGAGCGCATAAAACGTAATTATTTACAAATTGAAGTAGCCTAAAGATAGCCGATAAATTATAAAACAGGTAATAGAACTAATGGTAGTAGCCTAGAAGCAAGTAAAATAAAAAATCCATTCATTTTAGGAATGAATGGATTTTTTGTTTTTGGAGCGGAAGACGAGACTCGAACCCGCGACCCCAACCTTGGCAAGGTTGTGCTCTACCAACTGAGCTACTTCCGCTTATACCGATGTTTTCGGGAGTGCAAAAGTAAGTGGCAAAGCTTGATTTTACAACTTCTCTGGGATATTTATTTTTAGATAAAGGGTAAGAAGATCTGTGATGAAATGGATTCATCACAGACCTGTAGCTTTACAAAAATCAGTAGCTTTACCTAACAAAACTCTGTCTCAGTGTGGATAAAATAATTCCCTATTGAGCAGCATAAATGGCAGCATATTCTTTTGCAAAATCGCTAAAAGATATTTTACCTTTTGCAGGTGTGTGCTGTGTATAATCAGCAGACATCTCACCACTCGCCATTGCGGTACCCATTTCTGTGTAGTTTGTAGCAACTTCGTTTGAAAGTCCTGCCTGTAACATACCATTTAGCGATTCTTCGTTAGAGAAGTTGACCCACGGTAATTCGGGTTTGCCAATAGCAGCACCTATAGTAGCAGCAATATAGGACGTAGTACACTCATCGCTAGAGATGTATTGAAAAGATTTACCAGCGAACTGTGGATTTAGCATAAAGCCAGCCGCTACATCTGCAATGTCGGAAGTATGAACCAACACCATTGTGGTATCTACGCCGTAATTGCCCCCCATGATGCCCATGTTGCGGATAAGGCCTAACTGACTGAGGAAATTGGAATAAAAGAAACCCGGTCTGAGATGAACAACATCTACCCCATCTAGTGCATTGAGCTCTGTCTCCACCCAATAGAGGCCGCTGACAGGACCACAACCGGAAGGCATGTGTGCGCCTATGCTACTGAGGTTAACCACCTTGGTAACACCACTGGCCTTGATAGCAACTGCATAATTTTTACCAACACTGTGTATATGCGCTTTCCAATCTGATGCTGTCCATGTGGGTGGAACCATTGTATACACTACATCGGCACCAGTAAAGGTGGCTGTAAGGAATGTAACATCTGTAACCGAACCTATGGCAGGAGTAGCACCCAAAGCCGTAATTTCATGCTCCCTATCGGCGCTACTGCTGATAACTGTGACAGAATGTCCAGCACTCACTAATTGCTGTACTAATGGTTTGCTGATGTGGCCCAAAGAGCCTGTAACTACATATTTCATTTTGCTATTGTTTTTTTGTGACACAAAGGTATCTTTGTACTAACTTTTTGACAAGTACTAACCAAAAAGTATGTACTACAATGTATATAGCAAAAGAAAGCTCGACTAACCTACAGAATAAACAAATGCTGATGGACAAGTGCCCAGTGACCTATACCTTAGAGAGAATAGGAGGCAGATGGAAAGCACTGATATTGTACCATCTTAGTAATAAAGCCTTGCGATATGGGGAGCTGAAAAGGGCCATGCCTAGCATCACAGAAAAGATGCTGATACAACAACTGAAAGAACTAGAAACAGACAAACTATTGCTGCGGGATGTGAAACCAGTGGTGCCACCGCATGTGACCTACAGCTTGACTGAAGCGGGTATGGCACTAAAACCAGTGCTACAAGCAATGGCTACGTGGGGATTGATATATTCGGCAGATGCGGTGTATAATGATGTGGTTAAAGTGGCTGAGTTGTAACGTTTAGTTTTGTGAAGAAATTGCTGCACTGCTAAAACAGCAAACATACCGAAAGCAAAGAGATCATCATTATCTTAAAATGTTGTTTGGATGGTTGTATAATATAGTTTGGATATTTCCATTTTCAATCAACAAATAATCAGCGACTGCTAGATCATCACGATTAGATTTGTAACAATCAGGACAGCATTGTTTTATGAAAATTATCTTTCTTCTCAACATCACTTTGCTGTCATATGTATTACCAATGGCGTAATAGGGGTAAGCGTTAAATAGTCTACTTTTTAGCCTTCTATCTATAAGTTCATAATCATTCATGAGCGATACCAACAGTATTTTCTCCCCTGTTTTCAGTAGGCTGTCACACTTTCGTATGGTAGAAGTAGATTTTGGGCATTGAGGATCCCAAAATACAAGACAATACTTACCACTACGAGTTTTTAAATCATCTATATCTGAGCCACTGATTATTTCCACAAGTTTTTTTGCACCAGCAAAACCACTCTTGTTTTCAAAATTGGCATAGCTAAAATGTTGCAAATGATATTTGTTAGTATCAATAACAAGTTTGTCATCTTTAACCCTAACTGGAAAAAGTTGCCTATGCTTGCTACCATTAGCTGTAATAAACGTATGACAACTGTTTAAAAACAAAAACAGCAATAAATACAATAATGAATGTATCTGCGGTTGGGTAGACTTGTACATATTCATAGTAGATACTAGCTAATAAATTGTTTTACTGTGCTAATATACTAGAATTGCCAATCGACGGAGCATCTATTATATATACTTTAACAACAATAAATAGTAAGCAATAAACATACACCACACATATGTAACGACCACCCTATCACTTCAGTCCATGCTCACAAATGAGGTAGATGAACTGTGCCATCGTTACAGCACCCAGTTTGAGCTCGCGATGATTTACAGCTTCGAAATTGTCGGCGGCAGTGTGGTGGTAGTCGAAGTAGCGCTGCGAGTCGGGCAAAAGACCTGCAGCAGGAACTTTTAGTTTGTTGTGAATAGGTGAAATGTCTACCCCACCCTCTTCTTTAGAGAAGTCATATACATTGTAAGGCATGAAAAGTGGTGCAAAGGTGCGAATGTACTGCTTTTGCTCTTCGGTCATTTCAAGGCCAATGCCACGTGGTGAAAAACCACCTGCATCGCTCTCCATAGCTAGTACATGTTGTTCGCGACGAGCTATAGCAGAATCCGCATAAGCATGACCACCTTTGTTGCCATTTTCTTCGTTCATAAATAATACCGCACGAATGGTATAACGGGGCTTGTAACCCAATGCTTTCAGGGTACGAATTACCTCTATAGACTGCACGCACCCAGCACCATCGTCATGGGCACCTTCACCTACATCCCAAGAATCGAGATGACCGCCAACAGTAATGATTCGTTCTGGCTTTTCGGTACCTTTTATTTCTCCAATAACATTATAAGATCGCACCATTTGGGGCATCATGTGACACTCAGAGGTCATGCGAGCTCTTACCGTACCTTTCAGGCAAGCTTGTTCTAGGGCGTCGGCAGTTTGATTGCCAATGGCCATTTCGGGTAGTTTTACTACTGAGTCGTCGTAGTGCATACTACCTGTGTGGGGGTAATCGTCTTGTCCGGTAGACATAGACCTTATTATCACACCGGCAGCACCTCGACGAGCGGCAACATTGGGGCTATTCCAGCGGTACATCACTGCATCACCATAACCTTCGAATGAGTTGATAAAATCTTGACGGAATCTGTAATTGAAAAATACGATTTTGCCTTTAACCTCTTTTTCTGGCAAAGCTCTGTACTCATCGAAGTTGTAGACCATTACAACAGGCGCCTCTAGTGGTTTACCATTAGTGCCCTGACTATTGCCGAGAGAGAGAACAGGAACTGATTTGAACTCTTTACCCATATTGAGCTCTAGCGATTCCTTACCACGATACCAATAAGGCACATCGACCGGTTGTAGCCATACATTATCAGCACCAGCTTCTTTCATTGCTTTTTCGCCCCACTGCACTGCCTTGGCTGCTGCTGGAGTGCCGCTCAGTCTGTGCCCCACTGTTTTGCAAAGTACTCGGAGATTGTTGTAGCAAGTACTACGAAGCATGACCTCATCGGAAATGCGGCGAAACATCAGTGAATCTTGAGCATGAGCAGCAGAAAACGAAAGGAAAACAGCTGCGGTAAAAAGCGATAATTTCATGAAATAAATAAACTAAAAATGGCCTCTGCAACATAGCAGATGAGCATAAATAAAAATTGTAACTAGTAAAAGACCATCAGCTAATCTTTGCCAGACATCCCCTTGAATTGATGGTGTGTTTCCTTAAACAAAACATTGAAAGTGGTAAGGGAACCATAAACAGCGGTTATGTACTGCTGTAGCTCTACCTTTTCATCATCTTCCAGTACTTTATGGGCATTTATTTTCTGTTCCATCACGCGTAAGCGATCGCGCACCATTACTATCTTGTGAAAGAAGGTTTCGATTGGTATTTCTTTGGATTGCAATGTTGGGTCACCTGGTTTGAGAATCATATTGCCTCTGCGCCAGCGAGGACCTATCGGAACCATTTGGGTGTCGTGTAAACGCTGATCGAGAATGTTGTGAAGTGCTTGTTCGATATCGGCAATGGTAATAGTATCGGATGTAGCTTGACCTTCGGCAGCTGCAATGGTTTTGAGGTCTGGGTAATCTTTACTAATACTTTTGGTACCCTGCTGCGATTTGAACCAAATGATATAAAATTCCAAAGCTGTATCTACTATTACGCCTTTGCCAAAGTGTGCATGATCTACTCGAGAGCCTACTGCTAAATTTGTGTCCATAAGTAACGGTGAATGAGCTCACAAAATAAATAAAAGAATGATAAGGATGGATAACTAATTTGGAGGTATCTATTGTGAAAAGACCGAGCATACATATTGTTAAATAACTGTTACAAACAATAAAAAAGCAAGTGAGTAAACACAAGCGATGTAAATACGGCACGTAATTTGGGTTAGTTGCTCTATATTTACAACACAAAATTTAACCAACAAAAGAGATGAAAAAAATAATAACTACACTGGTTGTAGCAGCCGGACTGGTGTTTTCGGCGAATGCACAGTATGATAATACAACAGTAAAAGTGGGACAAAAAGCGCCTGAGCTGGCGTTTCCTAATCCAGAAGGTAAAACACTGAAACTATCTGAGATCAACAAAGGCAGGTATGTGCTTATTGATTTTTGGGCATCATGGTGTGGTCCATGTCGTATGTCAAACCCAGGTCTGGTAGCTATGCATAAGGAATATTCAGGTAAAAAGTTTAAAAATGCTAAAAAGGGATTTACGGTATTGAATGTATCGTTAGACCAAAAGAAAGATGCATGGGTAGCAGCTATTGCCAAGGATAACCTGACATGGGAGAACCATATGAGTGATCTGGGTGGCTGGAATTCGAAAAGTGCAGCACTGTATGGTGTGCAGTATATACCTCAGGCGTTTCTGGTAGGACCAGATGGTAAAATATTGGGAATGTACAACAGATCAGAAGAAGCTAGGGCCGAATTGGACAAGTATGTGTCGCAATAATATTTTTTGTAGGTAAGAAATGGAATGTGATAAAAAAGCATTACTTTTGCACCTTTAATTCACGCATGGCAAAATCCATGTCTTAAAATTCATAGCAAAATGAAAAAAGGACTTCATCCAGAAGCTTACCGTCTTGTAGTATTCAAAGACACATCAAACGAAAGTACATTCCTTACTCGCTCGGCCGCTCCATCGAAAGAAACAATTATTTGGGAAGATGGCAATGAGTACCCTGTTATAAAAGTGGAGATTTCTAACACATCTCACCCTTTCTACACTGGTAAGTCAATGTTTGTGGATACAGCTGGTCGTATCGAAAAGTTCAAAAAGCGTTACGAGAAAAAAGCATAATTGCTTGCATTATAACAAAGAACATGAGAGGTTGCATATTGCAGCCTCTTTTTTTTGGTGTATGTACAAGTAGACGAACGATAAGAAAGGGCAAACAAATGAATAGCCCTACTGAATATGCAGGATAGTCATTACATTTGGGACAAACAGCAACAGATAAACGAGCATCATCAAAATGAACTATATACTTTTTGACAGTGTAGTGAGAGAAAACTTATTGCCCTTTGCACATACAAGACCTATAGCTGATATACGTTGTGGCATACTAACTATGCGTGAGCGATGGGAACACCTGCTAGGAACAACCACTGGCACACTTACACAAGGGTATATGCAGGCATGCTTTGAACAAAGCAAAACTGCATCAGACACGATATACATCAATGGAGCGGTGATGTGTAATAGAGAATTGGCCCAACAAATAACTACACTAAGCCTAAATGAAACGCTGACTAAAGATGGGACTGTGATAGCAGCCCGAATACGCAACTTTGATGGTGATGTGTATTCACTGAACGTGGCTATTGGCCAACTGAATGTAAAAGAATATGATGGAAAAATAGTGCAACTGAGTAATATCTGGGATATTTTTTCGCTCAATGAAACAGCTATTAAAAATGACTGGCCATTAGTAACACAAGACAAAATCAGCGCAGCTGTACCTGATGGCGTAATTGTAAATGGCAGAGAGAATTTATACATTGAACATGGTGCTGTAATAAATGCTGGCACGGTTATAAATGCCAAAACAGGATACGTATATGTGGGTAAAGACGCCGAAATACTTGAAGGCAGCATGCTAAGAGGTCCTGTGGCGGTGTGTGAGCATGCTGTAATAAAAATGGGAGCCAAAATATACGGAGCAACTACTATAGGGCCTGGATGCAAGGTAGGTGGAGAGATAAATAATGCTGTATTCTTTGCCAATAGTAACAAATCGCACGATGGATACTTGGGAAATGCAGTGATAGGCGAATGGTGCAACCTAGGCGCAGACACTAACTGTTCAAATTTGAAAAATAATTATGACCTAGTGAAGGTATGGCATGAAGCCAGTCAAAAAGAAGTAAATACCGGATTAACCTTTTGTGGACTGCTGATGGGTGACCATTCTAAATGTGGTATCAATACCATGTTTAACACTGGTACAGTAGTGGGTGTATCGTGTAATATATATGGTGGCGGGTTTCCGGATAAGTATATCCCTTCTTTTTCTTGGGGGGGTAGTGATGGGTTTATTACCTATCGATTCGATAAGGCAATTGAAACTGCTAACAGAATGATGGGACGCAGAAACAAGGAGCTAAGTGCCGCTGAATTAGCACTATACCAGTATCTATTTGACAATTCTACAAAACAATAGTTCCGTTTAAATTACACTACTTTTTAGCAGTGTTTTTATTGACAAAACTAATCAAGGACGGCATAAAACCTGAGCTAAGGGGTAGTTTAGGATCTGTGTAAGTTGCCAAATTTTTAGTCCTGTCTGCAGGTGCATTTTTTAGTGCATGATTCATACCTTGTATCACTTTGAGGGTGGCTTGGGGGTAAGCGGCTTTTAGTTTATCTGCCTCTTCTGCAGCTACCTGAATGTCGGTAGTGCCCTGTAAAATCAATACTGGGATAGCTAGTTTCTTAATTTCATCTTGTGGATCGTACTTTATCCAAGAAGAAATGTAGGGCTGGACAGAAGGCCTAAACAAAGGTGCAAGAGATTCGTCAACATTTTTTAGTTCATGGCCATTCTGAAGACTATCTAGCATGAAGGCTGCTTTGAGAGAAAGTTCTTCTGACTGGGCGGCTATTTGTCTTACGATTATTTTATCGGCACGCTCGGCAATGCCAGCCACAGAGATATAACCAGCTACGGGTTCTTTGGCAGCGGCTAGCATACCGATGAGAGAACCTTCGCTGTGACCAAGAATGTAAATTGACGAAAAACGATTATCGTTCTTCAACATTCTTACGATACCAACAGCATCATTGACCATGTCTTCAAACTTGAGTTTTGATTCATCTTTGAGTGCGGCAGCACTTGCGGCCACGCCACGCTTATCGTAACATAGGGAAGCAATACCTGCATTTAACAATGAATCGGCAATCAATTTGTATGCATTGCTGTTGACCATTTTAGCCTGATTGCCATTTCGGTCTGTAGGACCAGAGCCAGCAATGATGAGTACTATGGGAACTGGCTTTTTGCTATCAGGGGTTTGGATAGTGCCCTTGATACTACCGTTAGATGACTTATAAACAAAATTCGAGTTATCTGGCGCGTTACTCAGATCTTCTTGTAATGGCAAAAACCTAAACACCTCGAGTTTGTTGTCTTTATCCAAACCAACAACCATTGTAAGGGAAGCATTTGCAAAAGTGGCTCTGTAAAAATTTGCTTGCTGATCTTGCCTGGTGAAAGTGTAAGATTTCATTTCACCCATCTGTTGCGTAAGCTTATCCATCATCTCCTGAGTTTTGGGGAGCGGGAGCAAGGACTGAATACGAGGAGCGAACATATTAAATACATCCTGGTATTGCTTGTTATTATAAAGCGTCTGAAATTTATTAACAGCCATATCTACATCGGCACGAGACTGAGCACTAGCGTAAGTAGCTATCAAGAGGCACAATGAGATTTTAATAAAAAGTCTGATTTTCATAAAAAACGATTTTGACTGCATAAAACTAAAGATAAACTATTATGCAAATTAGCCGAAAATCATCAGACCTCAAAAGCACGACTTAGTGCATACCCTCAGATAAGTCTATGGGTTTGGCTTTTTGTTGTTTTACCAACAGAACGAAGGGAATGCAGAATAAAAACATCAACCCTATAAACATAAAAACATCCATATACGATAGCACAGCCGCTTGCTTCATTACCATATAATCGAGCGACTGATGAGCACTACTCAGGGCTTTATCGGGCGAATAACCTTTTGTCATAAAATTACGCTGCAAACCCAATACTCTTTGCTGCACAGCTGGGTCGTCGACAGCAAGGTGAGACACCAAGGCACTACGATGAACCATATTTTGTCGAGCCATATAGGTAGTGATAAGAGCTATACCAAATGAACCGCCTAACTGGCGCATCATGCCAGTAAATGAAGCGCCCTGCCCTATTTGTTGACCAGTAAGCGTGGACAATGATAGTGCAGTGATAGGGATGAACAACATACCCATGCCTACACCACGTGCAATAAGCATCCAGAAAAAAGCAGATTCACCGGTATCGGGCGTAAGAATTTTGTAACCCCAAAAGCTGTACACAAAAAATATGAGCATACCCAACGCAACTAAATATTGCTGTTTGGCTCCCTTCTGCAACATTTTACCAATCAGCGGCATCATAAAAGCGGTGGTTAAGGCTGCAGGAATCATTAGTGCGCCAGACTGCTGGGAGGTCCACCCCAATATAGATTGCGTGTATAGTGGTATGATAAAGGTGGATCCATACAACCCAAAACCTAGTATGAATGACAAAATAGTGCCTACCCGCAAATTGCCATTCTTTAACACCCTAAGTTCAACTATCGGATTGCGGGCAGTGAGCTCGCGCCAAATGAAAAAGAAGAATGCAAAAACAGCAGTAACCGTAAGCATGGTAATAATGTTACTATTGAACCAGTCATCTTCTTGTCCACGCTCAAGCACATACTGAAGCGAGCCTACAGAAAGTGCCAAAAGACCTATGCCAGCCCAGTCTACGTCTTTGGCAGCTTTTTTCTCAGCGTACTTCGGGCTGCGTACATATTGGATGGTAAGGATAGCAGCGATAATACCGATGGGTATATTGATATAGAAGATATAAGGCCAAGAGTAGTGGTCGACAATGTAGCCACCTAATGGTGGACCTAATGTGGGACCGATGATAACGCCCAAGCCATAAATTGCCTGCGCCATACTTCTTTTTTCGGGTGGATAACTTTCGGTTATGATAGTTTGTGATGTAACCAACAATGCACCACCACCTAAGCCCTGAATGAAACGGAAGAAAACCAGCTCCCAAATACCATTTGCATTGCCACAGAGAAATGAAGAAACTGTGAAAATAATAATAGAAGCAGCAAAATAGTTGCGCCGACCGAACTGGGCAGCTAACCAAGATGTCATGGGAACGATAATAACATTGCCTATTGCATAGGCGGTAATAACCCAGGCTATCTCTGTGAGTGTGGCACCTAAATTGCCTCTCATTTCATTAAGTGCTACATTTACGATGGTAGTATCTACAATCTCAAGTAGTGCACAAAAAATAGCGGTGATGGTAATTATTACTCGTCGTGGTCCGTACTCAACCAGTGATTCCTGCTCCATTAACTGATGGTTCTTATTGTCATTTGACTTTATTCTACATGCACATCAACACCTACATTCATACCAGGTTTTAACTCACGAGTAGCTGGATTATTGCCAGCAAACTCAATTTTCACTGGTAATCTTTGGACTACCTTGACAAAGTTGCCAGAAGCGTTATCTGGCGGTAGAAGCGCAAAACGAGAACCGGTGGCAGGTGAAAAAGAAGCGACTTTTCCTTTAAACTCCAAATGAGGGAACGCATCAACTTTGATAGAAACAGACTGCCCTATGTGCATTTTAGTCAACTGTGTTTCTTTGAAATTAGCCACGACCCAAGGATCTGTGTCCATAACTACACTGAACAACATTTGACCTGCCTGTAATAACTGCCCAACATGCACATTTATCTTTGATACTTTCCCGTCTTGAGGAGCTGTAATAATTGTATAGGAGAGGTTCAGTTCGGCATTAGAAAGATCAGCCCTTCGCTGCAGGATGTTAGCGTTAACTACACCAACTTGCTGTGCAGTAGCAACGCTTTGAGATGACACAGCTTTAACCTGCCTTACAGTAGCATTTTTCTGATCGGTGAGTACTTGTAATTGCTTTTCAGCTATCATTTTCGCAGCTTCTACCTGTTCGAACTGTTGCAGCGTGATAGAATGATCTTTGATAAGATTTGCGTAGCGCTCATAATCTTGTGTCGCACGTTTCAGTGTAATTTTCGCAGCCTCTATCTGAGCATCGGCAGTGGCAACATTGGCTTCGTAGGAATAGACATTGGCTCTGGAAGCTACAGTACTTGCATTTGCAACAGTAAGGTTCTGCTCTATTGCAGCCAGTGCTGCTTTGGCTTGTTCTACCTGTATAAGCTCGCTACGATTGTCGAGTATAATAAGTGTATCACCTTTTTTTACTTTTTGATTGTCTTTTACTCTTACCTCGGTGATGTAACCAGACACTCTAGGAATTACCGGGCTAATGTTTGCCTCAATTTGTGCATCTTCGGTCTCTTCGTGGTGCTGTGCGTGTATATACTTAGTGATGCCAAATGTACCACCCACCCCTACCAGCAATACTAAAACAAGCATGAATTTTTTGTTGGTGTGTTTGGGTGCTTGGTTTTGCGTATTTTGTTGATTATTCATGATATAAAATAATTTACTTTGTGTTTATTATTGTTTCAGTACCCCGGCTGTTTGTTCTAATTTTTTGTAAGCAACTGCCGCATCTGCTTTAGAAAATGCATAATTAAGTTGAGCCTGTAATTGAGCCACATCTGCATCTAGTAGTTCGGTTGTTGTAACGAGGCTATTGTCGTACTTGTTCTTTGTAATACGATAGTTCTCATTTGCTTGTTCCACTGATTTTTTATAAACATCTATCTTTCTGACGCTAACAATATAGTTTTGATATGCGTTGAAAATTTCTAACTTTACTTGGTCTGCAAGGATTCCATCTGCCGCCTGAGCCTGATGCAGACGAGCTTTTGCAGCATCTACTTTAGCACTAGTTTTGTA
>CAMDNC010000101.1 GCA_945902755.1 Flavipsychrobacter stenotrophus | reverse complement strand
GTCCTGTTACAGCAGTAACCAGCACATCGGTAACGATGACGGTAACTACTTCACAGACCCCTGTAGTAACAGCAGTATCAGCAGTAGGCACTACAGTATGCAAGGGCAGTGCAGTAACCTACACCGCTACCGGCGAATACGGTGGCAGTGCCCCAATCTATGCATGGATGCGCAATGGTGTGTTCCAGGGCACAGGAGTGAGCTACACTGTAGTACCTAACAACGGCGATGAGATCTACTGCATGATGACCAGCAACTATGAGTGTCGCACAGCGAATACAGTAACGAGCAACAAGCTGACGATGACGGTAACTGAGCCAGCTACACCAACGGTAACAGTAAATGCAAACCCTGGTACGCAGATTAGTGCAGGTCAGTCGGTAACGTTTACTGCGGTGGTAACCAATGGTGGCAGCAGTCCATCATACCAGTGGTCAGTAAATGGCGCAGCAGTGAGCGGAGCCACTACAGCCTCGTTTGTGAGCACAGAGATAGCGCACAATGATGTGGTAAGTTGCAGCATAGTGAGCAGCGGCACATGTGGCGGTCAGGTAGCCAGCAGCAGTGTGGTAATGAAGGTGAACAGTGTAAGTGTAGCAGACGTAGCCGGCAACAACATGCAGGTAGTACTGATGCCTAACCCTAACAATGGAACGTTCACCGTCAAAGGCACAATGAGCATGGTAAGCGGCGAAGCCACAATAGAGGTAACGAATATGTTAGGTCAGATAGTGTACCGCAGCAAGGCAACCGTGCGCAACAGCAGCATAGAAGAGCACATCACGCTCGACCATGCACTCGCCAACGGCATGTACCTGCTCAACGTACGCAGCGGCGAAAACAGCAAAGTGTTCCCAGTATCTGTTAGCAGATAAGAGGAGTTAACTAACAATACATAAACGAATAGAGCCGGCGATTGCCGGCTCTATTCGTTTATAAAAGTAATCGAGTGATATGAAGTTTAGCAGTACCCAATAGATTTTTCAAAGTCAAGGTCTCTTTTTGCACTACCAAACGATGTAGCTTTTAAATAGTGATATAGAATCAATTTGGCTTCTGCTTTCGTTTTGTAGTATAATTTTGATAGACTGAGGTGACTTTCACTACGGTCAGGGTCAACTTCAATTGCTTTTTCGAAAAGTTGAATTGCGGCAGCATAATCTTTTCTGTTTTCGAGCATAATGCCATATTCCTGATAAGCAAAAGGAGCGTCTGGTTTGATTGCTATTGCTTTTTCATAGTAGATAGCTGCTTTTTCATAATTGCTAAAATGGTCGTCTAGCATATTTGCATATTGCACATGTAGCTCATAGTCGCTGGTCATTGTGCTTAGTGCTTGTTCAAAATACTTACAAGCAGTGTCATACTCTTTGTAGGTTGTAGATAGCAACAATGCCATTTCTTTTTGTGCTTTAGCATAAGTTGCATCTATGCTCAGTGTCTTTTCAAAATAATATCTGGCTTTGTTTTTATCGCCCTTGCTATCATTGAGCATTACAGCATAATCATAATTTGAACGTCTGTATTCCGGCTCTAACTCTAAAGCTTGCAAGTATAGTTTTTCTGCCTTTTCATAATCTTCGTAATGGCTATCGAGTAGGTTGGCTAGATTAATAAGATGGTCAGCAAAAGTAGGTTCTAGCAAAACAGCAGTTTCATAATGAGATTTGGCCTCATCATATTTACTCATTTTGTGTTCCAGCAACATACCCATATTCGCGTGGTGGTCAGCCTCATTTGGATTCAAGTCTATTGCTAATTGGTAATAGTGCCTAGCAGCATCATATTTACCTAGATGTTCGCTCAGGAAATATGCATATATATTGTGAAAATTATCATTGAGTGGATCTAACTCTAATGCTTTTAAGAAGTACTCATTAGCCTTATCGTAGTCTTTGTAATATTCTGCGTACAATTCACCTGACTCTATATTATAATCTCCATCTTCCGAATTGAGTGCCAGGGCGTATTCTATGTGTTCTTTAGCTTTTTCATATTCTTTAAGGTTAGCCCTTAGCAGTAATGCATAGCTATAATGATAGGCACTGTTTAGTGGATCTATTTGTAATGCAGTTTCATAATGAGTGCAGGATTCTGTATACCTGCCCAATTCCATGCCCAGCAACCATGCAAGGTCATAGTGTGCATCGGCATTGTTGGGGTTGATCAATAATTGGTTTTCCAAAGCGTTTATTTTCAGCTCTGTTTCCCAGTTTTGTTTGTTCATAAAAAATGAGAATAGGGATAGTTTACAAAGCGGTACTACTCCTGTTTGTAAGGAGTAGTACTGTAAATTCTTGATATCAAAAATTATACCACCACATTAATCATCTTTCCTTTCACAAAAATGAATTTCTTCAGTGGTTTGTTTTCCATCCATTTTTGCACTGTAGCATCTGCTAGTACTGCGGTCTCCACTTCTGCCTGTTCTGCAGTAGCTGCAAACGACATTTCGGCCCGCTTCTTACCATTTACAGATACACCATAGGTAATACTACTTTCTGCTATCAGTTGTTCATCATATTCTGGGAAAGAGGCATCAAGCACTGTAGTGTTATGCTGCAGTCCTGTTTGCCACAATTCTTCAGCTATGTGTGGTGCGAAAGCAGTAAGCAGTATTGTTAATGGTTCTAGTATAGCACGTTTATGACATCCCAATGTTGTTAGTTCATTTACGCATATCATAAACTGGCTCACAGAGGTGTTAAACGAAAACCGCTCTATATCTTCATTGACCTTTTTTATGGTTTTGTGCAATATGCGCAGTTCATTTTCTGTTGCAGCATCGTCATTTATTATCCAGCCTATCTGCTCGTCAGCAAATAGCCGCCACAGCTTTTTCAAGAAACGATGTACACCTTCTATACCCTTAGTATCCCATGGTTTACTCACATCTACCGGCCCCAGAAACATCTCATACAGTCTAAAGGTATCAGCACCATACTGC
Organism: Flavipsychrobacter stenotrophus; assembly: GCA_945902755.1. Taxonomy (GTDB): domain Bacteria; phylum Bacteroidota; class Bacteroidia; order Chitinophagales; family Chitinophagaceae; genus Nemorincola; species Nemorincola stenotropha_A. The sequence goes on along the minus strand of CAMDNC010000101.1, from coordinate 10,269 downwards.
GCTACTATATTATCTGGATTAACAACATTGTACTTAGATTTTGACATCTTCTCTACCTCTGTGTCACATATATAGGTACCATCATCTTCAGTTAGCAAATAACCACTGTCGGTATTTATGTTGAATAATTCTTTAAACAAAGGAATGTTAAGTAACACTCCATCTACGAGATTTACATCTACGTGATGTCTTATGATACTGATTTTAGAATCTTCTCTTCTATTTTCTAAGGATACACAATCGATGCCAATTTCGTTTAAGTATTCTATCGTTTTTACTATATCATTCTCAATCTTTTTGAGATGAACATACTGGCTTTTTGATACGAAAATTCTTCCTCTTCTGTTAGTGACCAGTTTGTATATTGTAACCTCAAATACAAACCTCGAACTCCCCTGTATCATTCCCTGATTCAGTAGCTTTTTAAATGGTTCATCAAACCCTATATGTCCTAAGTCATACAGCGCTTTTGTCCACATGCGGCTATACAGCAGATGTCCTACGGCATGTTCGGTGCCACCCACATACAAGTCCACTTGTTGCCAGTAGTCGGTAGCCGATCTTCCTGCAAATTCAGTATCATTATGAGGGTCCATGTAGCGCAGAAAGTACCAGCTACTACCTGCATATCCGGGCATAGTATTAGTTTCACGTTCACCCGCCGCACTTTGCACCCAGTCTTCCAGATTAGCTAGTGGTCCCTTACCTTCAGGTCCTGGTTTGTAGCTATCTACGTGGGGTAGTGTCACTGGCAGAACTTCTGTAGCTGCAACATTGGTTTCATCCACGCCAAACGGCACATCATTTACATACACTATCGGGAATGGTTCACCCCAATATCTCTGACGGCTAAAGCCCGCATCACGAAGTCTAAAATTCACTCTGCGTTTGCCCGCTTCTATTTTCACTAGCGTATCTATGGCGGTTTCAGCAGCTTCTGCTATACTCATACCACTCAGATACCCACTGTTTACTATAATGCCATTCTTTTCGCTATAGGCGTTTTCGCCATTATATTTTTCTCCAAAAATGTTCGTGATAGGTATTTCAAAGTGTTTTGCAAATGCATGGTCACGCTCGTCACCACTAGGCACAGCCATAATAGCACCAGTACCATATCCTGCCAGCACATATTCTGCTATCCACACTGGCAGCAGGTTTTGGTTCAGCGGGTGCACTGCATATGCTCCAGTAAAACAGCCCGTTACCTGCTTCACCTCACTCATACGTTCTCTTTCCGATCTGCTTTTTACATACTGCCTGTATTCGTCTACTGCATTTTTTTGCTCAGCAGTAGTGATAACATCTACTAGGTCATGTTCTGGTGCCAACACCAAAAAGTCTACACCAAAAATTGTATCAGGTCGAGTGGTAAATACTTTAATTGAGCTATTAACTTCAGCTGCATTTACAGACATTGGCAGTGCAAAGTTTACCTCTGCGCCACTACTTTTACCTATCCAGTTGCGTTGCATTTCTTTCATTGCATCGCTCCACTCCAGCTTATCCAGACTCGTTATCAGCCTGTCAGCATATTCAGTTATTCTCAAAAACCATTGGCGCATCATTTTCCGCTCCACTGGGTGTCCGCCACGCTCCGATACACCATTCACAACTTCATCATTAGCCAATACCGTACCCAGCGCTTCGCACCACCATACCTGTGCATGACCCTGGTACGCGAGTCGATAGTGCATCAATATGGCTCTTTGTTCAGTAGGGGAGTATTGTTTCCATTGCTCACTGTCAAACGATAGTGTATCATCTCCTGGGCAGGAGTGGTTTTTGTTTCCTTCCTGTTCAAAGATGGATACCAGCTTGCTAATTGGTTCGGCCTTTTGTGCTGTGCGGTTATACCAACTGTGAAACAATTGCAAGAATATCCACTGTGTCCATTTGTAATATTTAGGGTCACTGGTACGCACCTCTCTACTCCAGTCATAGCAAAACCCAATATTGTCTAGTTGCTCTCTATATCGGGCTATGTTTTTTTCTGTAGTATCTGCAGGATGTTGCCCAGTTTCTAGTGCATATTGTTCTGCCGGCAACCCAAACGCGTCAAACCCCATTGGGTGTAATACATTATACCCTTTCAGCCGCTTATAACGTGCATAAATGTCTGATGCGATGTACCCCAACGGATGCCCCACATGCAGACCCGCACCACTAGGATACGGAAACATGTCCAGTACATAACATTTTGGCTTACCGCTTTCATTTGTTACTTTGTATACCTGATTTTTTTCCCAGTATTGCTTCCATTTCTTCTCTATATCTTGAAAATTATATTCCATCAGCGACTATATTATTGTTCGTTTGTTTTGTTTGCGTATGATTATGAAGTTGTAAAATTACAAAACAAAAACAGCCTATTCAATTAGAGTATTTTGTATTTGTGTCTTCTTAATAACCGATTCATTTATCTTCGGTACTCAAGCCGCTACTTTGTTTTTTTTAACAATTACTAATGCCGTTAATACAGGCATTATTATTAATTTTATACACGTGAAGCATATTTGGCTCGATTGGTTTTAATATCTTTTTTACTACAAAAAAACTAAATGAACTGGCTTTTAAATTAAGAATCCATGAAGAAAAAAATGTTGTTTGTTGTCTTTTCACTTTTTGTGGCGCTGTCATCTTTTGCACAATCAAAATTTGACAATTGGCCTGAGATGAAAAGTTTCCATACCACGCTTTCTCAAACGTTTCATCCTGCCGAGGATGGCGATTTTAAACCTATCCGTACTCGTTCTCACGAGATGCTTACTAGTGTTAAACTCATCAATGCGTCTCATTTGCCAAAGCAATATGATAACGATGAAATGAAGAAGACGTTAAAAAGGCTTGAAAAAGAAACAGACAAACTTAATGCCATTATCGTCCGTCAAGAGCAAACAACCACTATCATGAAACAGTTTACTGTAGTACATGATGTTTTTCATGAAGTAGCAGGTATGTGCAAGGGAGATGATAAGAAATAGATAGTTTTGCATTAGAATTAGATTTTTTAGACAATTATAGGGTCGAGCGATGAAAAAAGCACTGATAGCAGCAGCATTTGCTTTGTTTTTGAGCAGCATTTGGATGGCTGGATGCAAAAAAGATACAATTGATCCCCGCACTTGGGAGCCTGTTTCTTTTTCAGTGCCTTATGGATGGCCACAACCTGTTTATACGTTTACCAACAATCCGCTTACTTCCGATGGTTTCACGCTAGGTAGAAAGCTATTCTATGATGTGAGGCTCTCTCGTGACAGCACAATTTCATGTGGCAGTTGTCATCAACAATTTGCAGCGTTTGCTCATCTCGATCATGATGTTAGTCACGGTATATATGGTTTATTGGGTACTCGCAACTCACCGGGTATGTTCAATCTAGCTTGGCATCCGTCCTTTTTCTGGGACGGTGGAGTCAATCACCTCGAGTCTCAGCCGATTAATCCTTTACAAAGCCACGTAGAAATGGATATGACCCTGCCAGAAGTAGTAGCTAGAGTAGCTGCTGACAACGATTACAGGGCGAGATTCAAAAAAGCTTTCGGTGACGAAACCGTAAATACCCAAAGGATTTTTAGGGCAATGTCGCTGTTTATGGCAGCTATGGTTTCAGATAATTCTCGGTACGACAAGCACGAAAAATACTTGCCAGGGGGTACATTTTCAGATGCCGAAGAGCGCGGACTAAAGTTGTTTAGGCAGCACTGTGCATCTTGCCACAAAGAGCCTCTATTCTCCGACTTTTCTTTCCGCAACAATGGTCTTGCTCCCAAGGCCACTGTCAACGATAGTGGAAGAGCGCATATCACTCGTAGTCCAGACGATTTGTATAAGTTCAAAGTGCCCTCATTGCGTAATGTAGCACTCACCAGACCCTACATGCATGACGGCAGATTTATGTCGATGGAAAGTGCGGTTGAGCACTATCGCACAGGTATTATTCATTCGTCCACTACCGACCCACAACTGCAATCTAATGTCAATATTTCAGATCAAGATAAAAGTGATATCGTTAGTTTTTTGCACACACTTACAGACAGTACCTTTATAACCAATAAATTGTTTGCCGAACCAGTGAATTAAATAAACTGATTTTCTATGAAGAACCTTGTAATAGTAATATTAGTTGTTGCAGCTTTCGCCACGGGTTGCACTCACGACCCTTTTCAGCCTATTGCTGGCAAAGGTGGTAATGCAACATTGGTAGTATATCCTGCCCACCACGGTAAAGCTTCTGAGCTCGATAGCATGAAGGTGTATGTCAAATACAATACTCAAGATGCTCCTTCCAATGGGGTATACGACGATTCAATGGCCTGCACATTCATCAATGCTCAGTACTTATGCACATTTACCGGTCTCAAAAACGGTAATTATTATATATATGGTAAGGGGTACGATTATGAATATGCAACTGGTGTACAAGGTGGTTTGCCACACAAAATAACCGCTCAGCAATCACAAAATTTCTATTTGCCAGTATCTGAGAAGCACAATTAGGTAGTTGAGCTGTTTTTGTACTTGTGTAAATGCTGCAAATTGTTTTAGTAGTTTACAATTTATTCCTTTTATGCTATCTTACCCGGAAATCTGATTCTGTATGAACGATACCCGGCAGCATAACTCCTATACTACCGCATTTGTAGTTATTGTTTTCACGTTTTTCTTTTGGGGCTTTGTAGCTGCTTCTAATGGGGTGCTGATACCCATGTTCAAGAAAAACTTCGAACTTTCTCAGTTTCAATCGCAGTTAGTCGATTTTGCCTTTTACCTCGCCTACTTTGTTGGTTCGCTTATTTATTTTGTTATCTCAGGTTTGTTTGGCGATCCGCTCAATAAAATTGGGTACAAGAGTGGGCTAATTATTGGGCTAATTGTATCTGCGTTAGGTGCTTTGTTGTTTATTCCTGCCGTCAATGCTGCTTCTTATTGGTTGTTTCTTAGCGGTCTTTTTATCATTGGTCTTGGTTTTGCACTACTTCAGATAGTAGCCAATCCATTTGTAATTAATCTTGGCGACCCAGCCAAAGGGTCTTCCCGTTTAAACTTTGCGGGTGGTATCAATTCTTTGGGCACAACTATTGGTCCGGTTTTATTGGCTTATGCTCTTTATGGCAAAATTGTGCCGGGCAAAGAACAAACTATCGGCGTCGAGAATCTCAAAATACCCTATGTTGGGCTGGCAGTTGTTCTGGTGGCATTGGCATTACTAATAGCTGTAGTAAAAATGCCTTTTATTAAAAATGACGAAAAAATAGAAAAAGGCAATGGTGTATTTAAGTATCCCCAACTAACATTGGGTATGCTGGCAATATTCATCTACGTCGGCACCGAGGTTACAATACAGAGCAATCTGGGCGCTTTGCTAGAGCTGAAAGACATAAAAGGCATAGACCATACCCTAGTAGATAAGTATATTTCGCTCTATTGGGGCAGCCTCATGATAGGTAGAATGAGTGGCTCGCTCAACAGTTTCAGTCTCAGTAAAACCATGAATACGCTTTTGTCTATTGTGGTGCCCTATGCTGTTTTTGGCATCATTCTGTTCTTCAATTCTCTGCGTGGAGCCGATGTTGCAGATATGTATATCTACGCAGTTTGGATAGCATTGTTCATCGTAGTTAAGTTCTTAGGTCAGGAAAGGCCATCGCGTACCTTATTATTATTTGGCGCTGCAGCGGTCATCTTCATGATTGCTGGCATCTTCACTACTGGCGACGTAGCGCTGTACTCCTTTATCAGTGGAGGGCTGTTTTGCAGTGTTATGTGGCCATGCATTTTTAATTTGGCTATCGCTGGTTTGGGCAAATACACCAATCAGGGTTCTTCTCTGCTCATTATGATGATTCTGGGTGGTGCCATCATTCCGCCATTACAAGGTTCTATCGCCGACTCAGCCACCGGTATCCACAACTCTTATTGGGTACCAGTTTTCGGGTTTGCCTATTTGGCATGGTACGGTTTTGCTGCCCGTCGCATACTTCAAAAACAAGGAATAGACTATGACGCAAACACTGGCTCTGGGCATTGATATCGGCGGCACCAATACTTCTTATGGCATCGTAAACCGGCTCGGGGCTATTGTTGCTCAAGGCAATATGCCGACTACAGGTCATGCCACCGTAGAGCAATATGTGGCAGCTTTGTCTGTTTCTCTTAATGATTTGCTAAGTCAGGTAGATAAGTCACGTTTAGCAGGTATTGGTGTTGGTGCACCTAACGGTAATTTTTATACTGGTGAAATATTGTTTGCACCCAATCTCCCGTGGAAGGGTATGGCTATACCGCTAGCAAAAATGCTGGGAAATGCTATGCAATTACCTTGCATCCTCACCAACGATGCCAACGCTGCAGCTCTAGGCGAAATGAAATATGGTATTGCCAAGGGGCTCAATGATTTTGTAGTGGTTACCCTAGGTACTGGGGTAGGTAGTGGGTTTGTTGCGAATGGCAAATTGATTTATGGTCACGATGGATTTGCTGGTGAGTTCGGGCACGTTATAGCTGTTCGCAATGGTCGTACTTGTGGTTGTGGCAGGCTGGGGTGTCTAGAGGCATACTGCTCTGCTACTGGCATTGTTGCTACGGCTTATCAGTGGATGGCAGAAGGTAAACACCCCGATTCAGTACTCCATTCTGCTCACCCATTGAGTGCATTGAGTATTTATCAGGCTGCTATTTCGGGCGATGTACTCGCTTTAGAGATTTTCGATTACACAGCCTTACTTTTAGGGCAAACCCTTGCCGATGTGGTGGCCATTACCTCGCCCGAGGCTATCATCTTTTTTGGAGGATTGGCTCATTCGGGCGACGTACTACTGAAGCCAGTTAAGCAATACTTAGAGAACGAATTACTGAATATTTATAAAAACAAAGTGAAAATACTAAGCTCTGCACTACCTGGAGCAGATGCCGCTATAATGGGTGCAAGTGCGCTCGTTTGGTAGCAACATCTTGATTGGAAAATAATTTTTAGCATCGCATAGGGGTATTTACTTTCTTGGTTGTCATAGATTGTATAAATGCTACAACGTGCACACTGTATTAACTATAGATGCCGGTTATCAAAATTCTATAATGGAACTCAATACATCAGTACAAACCAAAACTGATAGCAAACGCGCCATAGAGGATGCTTTTAAAACCCACTTTAAGGGGCTGCACCAATATGCCTATGCTATAGTCAAAGATGAAATGATGGCAGAAGAGATGGTTCAGAATGTTTTTTACAAACTCTGGAAAAACAAAGACACTATTTCTATCACAGATACTATGGCTGCATACCTATATCGTAGCGTGTACAATGAAAGCCTCAATTATCTGAAACACCAAAAAGTAAAAATGGCGTATAGGGCGCATGCAGCCAGAACTATGGAAAATATAAATAATGCAGCCGAAAAACTAAAACTAAAACAGCTTGAAGAAAAGCTGGATCATGCAATGAAAGAACTGCCAGAACAATGCCGGACTATTTTTCAGATGAGCAGATTCGAAGAATTAAAATACCTAGAGATAGCTAATAAGCTGGGCATTTCTGTGAAAACCGTAGAAAATCAGATGGGTAAGGCATTGAAACTACTCAGGCTGAAATTAGTGGACTTTTTACCTGTTTTAATGTTGTTTTTGCTCCATTATTAATCTGTTTTAAAAAAGGGAAACGTGAAAAATAGTAATAAATATATAGACGACGATGTGCTAGTGAAGTACCTGCTGGGTGAGGCAGATGGTGAGGAGCAAATGGCTGTAGAGCGGTGGATAGTAGCTGATGCTGCTAACCAAAAGCACTACAATGATATGAAGCTGATATGGGAGGAAAGCAAAAAACTGGAAGGGCAAACCACTGTGACCACAGACGCAGCTTGGCTACGGCTGATGCAACGCGTGGAGCAGGACGAGAAGAATGAAACAGCTACCCCGGCATCGCGCACGATACAGTTTTCGCCAGCTAGGTGGGTGCGCGCTGCTGCGCTGCTACTGGCTATGGTGGGTAGTGGTTGGCTCATATACTTGCTTTCTGGTGCCGGCAATGAGCAAATGTTGGCACAGTCATTTGACAAGGTATTAATTACTACATTGCCTGATGGTTCTGTAGTGACGCTAAACAAAAATTCTGAATTGTCATATCCTGCTCATTTCGATAGAGATAAGAGAAATGTAACGCTGAAAGGTGAGGCATTTTTCAGTATCACTGCCAACAAAGCCAAACCTTTTGTCATAGATGCGGGCAACTCGTCTGTAACTGTTGTGGGTACAACATTTAACGTGAAAAGTAAAAACGACGTAACGGAAGTAATAGTAGAATCCGGGATTGTGGAAGTTGCAAAGAGAGAGAAAGCGGTTCGCTTATTGCCTGGACAGAAGGTGGTAGTATCAGCTTCCACGGATACTCCGATGTCTGAAAATGTAACTGATGAATTGTATAATTATTACCGTACCAATGAGTTTGTATGTAATGGTACGCCACTCAGCAAGGTAGTGGCTACACTAAACGAGGCTTATAATACCCAGATAGTGCTTCACAATTCTAAAATTGCTTCATTACCTCTGTCCGTTACTTTTCACAACGAACCTATCGAGGTAGTAGTAGATATAATAGCCAAAACACTGAATCTCTCGGTAGAAAAACAGGGGGATCAGATTATTCTGAAAGAGAGATAATACTTTTGTTTCCAGTATGTATTCATTTTCTATCTTAAAGCATCTATTGTTTGTTTTGTTGTTTTGCTCTCTCAGTAATGCTGGTTATGCACAGACATTAATGCAAAAAAAGGTAAGTATAGAGCTAAAAAATAAGCCCTTGAGTGAGGCATTGACTGCTATTTCTCGTCAGGGTGGTTTTTATTTTTCTTACAACAGCAACATAATTAGTAAGGATAGCCTAATAACCATAAGTGCGAAAAACAAAACTGTAAAACAGATTTTAGACCAATTGCTCGGCGAGCATTGCCAATATCGCGAAGCAGATAAATATATTATCATTCAGCCAGCCGAGCGCGAAAAATGGTATACCATATCTGGTTACATAAAAGATGCCAATTCTGGTGATCTGTTGCCCGATGTGAGTGTCTTCGAAAGGCAACAATTGGCATCAGCCCTAACTGGTAAGGATGGCTTTTTTAGTTTGCAGCTCAAAGACCATAAACGATATAGTACTGCCGAAATAACAGTAAGTAAAGGATTTTATATAGATACATCTATATCGCTGCTAAAGGGCTACAATCAGCAACTGGAGCTGGCTATAGCACCAGAAACTTATTCTTTGCCCAGTGTGGTGGTAACACAGCATTCGGGGGTAGAGCGGTCATGGTTGGGCAGGCTGTTTATATCTTCAAAACTCAAAACACAAACACTAAATCTGGGCAAGTTTTTTGTGGATAAGCCATTTCAGTTTTCCCTAACCCCAGGTTTGGGTACACATGGCAAAATGAGTGGTCAGGTAGAAAATAAGTTTTCATTCAATGTGCTAGGCGGATACACAGCAGGGGTAGATGGTTTTGAGGTAGGAGGGCTGTTCAATATCAACAAAAAAGATGTGCGTTATGCCCAGTTTGCGGGAATTTGTAACATAGTAGCCGGCAATGTAGAGGGATTTCAGGCAGGTGGTATCAGCAATCATAATAGCCTAAAAACCACCGGATTTCAAGTGGCGGGCATTGTTAATAGTTCGAACAGCGTGGAGGGAGTACAGGCTGCAGGAATAGTAAACATGGCAGAAGACAGTGTGAAAGGAGCACAGGCTGCTGGTATAGCTAACATTGCTGTGTATGCAAATTTACAGGCTGCTGGTATTGTTAATATAGCTGACGAAGTGGACGGCGTGCAAGCAAGCGGAGTTACAAATATAGCAGATACCGTAAAAGGTGTGCAAGCCGCAGGTTGTATAAACATAGCCGAAGACGTGAATGGTGTGCAGGTAGCTGGATTTATGAATATAGCTCACATAGTAAAGGGCGTGCAACTAGCAGGGTTTATAAACATCGCAGATACCAGCGACTACCCCATTGGGCTCGTTAACATTGTTAGCAACGGGGATGCTGCCATCGGTGCCTCAATGGACGAATACGGTCATACAGTTGTCGCATTAAGGTCGGGTGGGAGAGTACTATATGGTATTATAGGTGCAGGGGGGATTTTTGATGCTACCACTTTCAGATATGCTTTTGAAGCAGGGTTAGGCGCACACTGGCGATTGCATAAACACTTTAGAATAAATACAGAATTGGCTGCATTAACTACTACAGATATGAAAGGAAATGCCTTTCAGGACAA
>CAMDNC010000100.1 GCA_945902755.1 Flavipsychrobacter stenotrophus | reverse complement strand
GCTGTATTAGTACCACTTGTATTACTGCAAGTAAGCGTTTTGTAGGTACCAGGAGGAATAAATTGACCTCCAGCAGCACGTGAAAAAGTAACTAATCCTGTAGTTCCCCCGCTCCAGTTCTTGCCAGTAGGTATAGCAGGATTAGCTGTAGACGTGGTAGTTATTGTACCATTGTGTGTGATTGAAGTAAGCGACCCAGTTAGTTGATTAGCACCCAAAGCAAATACACCACCACTGGTAGTAACAAGTGCTCCGTTTACTACCAAAGCGCCCGCAGCTGTGTTTGTACCACTACTATTGGAGAGGGTGATGTTGTTGTAAGTATTGGCAGGAATACTTTGTCCCCCACTTGTTCTTGCAAAAACGACTGTAGATGTAGCATCCAGCACTCCTAAAGTAGGCACAGCAGCGCTGTGAATAGTTAAGGTAGCAGATGCTGCTACATCTACAGTGCCAGTAACAGCAAATGTATTGGGGATGGTAAAATCGCATGCAGCTAGCCCATCTCCAACAATTATTTTAGACCCTGCCCCAGATACAGTCCATGCCGCACCAATAGTTGCAGTGGCTCTGTTACGGATGTTGAACACTTGCGAGGCAGTGGTAAAGTTACCAGGTGCTGCTCCAGTACCATCTGTATTTTCACCCCAATTGGCTAAAATTTCTAAATTTCCAGTAGATTTTGAATAATAATTAGTCTGCGAGAAAGAAACGTAATTCATTAATAAAGCAACTACAAGGAAAATCCGATTTTTCATGGAATATTTATTTTAAAATAAGTAAAAATAATTACCAAACGTGATATTCAACCATGCTATGCATGATATGCAATTTATTCTGTGTATAAAGAAAAAAGAAGAGTGTTGAGAGGCTGTCAAACGTAATAAAAGTAACATACTAATAAGAGGGCTACCTTTGTCTTAACATCTGAAATCAACTTTCAAAGTTAGATAATCTAATTTTTTAATTGATAGAAAACACTGTTAAACCAATGTTATTAACATTTCGTTAAAATTATTAACAACATATCGTTAACTATTAAGGTGAAATGTAGTATGACAAAGATATGTTTGTATAACATTAAATAAATTAATATATTTAATCAGAATACACGCACTTATCATATTGCCGTTACATTCTGTATTCAATAATATTCGAAAAACCAATAAACAAAAGAAAAATCAAATGAAGTGTAGTGCCAAAATAATAACCACAACTTTAGTAACTTCGCGCCTACCCTTATAACTACCCTCAACGTCATCTTATTTACACATTACCAAAAATCAATTTACATATCCCACTGATGCGTGTACAATTATTTATACCTTGTTTTGTAGACCAACTATACCCACATACTGGAATGAATATGGTAAAGGTGCTGGAAAAACTAGGTTGTGAAGTAACCTACAACACCAAACAAACGTGCTGCGGACAACCTGCCTACAATGCAGGATACCAAGAAGAAGCAAAATTAGTTGGTGTCAAATTTCTTCAAGACTTCAAAGAAAACACCTTCATAGTAAGCCCCAGCGGCTCCTGCACTGGTTACATACGCAACTGCTACAGCAAATTGTTTGAAAACAGTAGCGAACACAACCTTAGCAATCAAGTTCAATCAAATGCATTCGAATTCACTGAATTTTTAACCAAAGTGCTGAAAGTTGAAGATATAGGTGCCACACTTAATGGAAAAGCTACTTATCACGATGCTTGTGGTGCCCTTCGGGAGTGTGGCATTAAAGACGGCCCCAGAAAACTATTAGCCAATGTCACTGGATTAGAAATGGTGGAAATGGCAGAATGCGAAACCTGCTGTGGTTTTGGAGGTACTTTTGCCGTCAAATACGAACCCATATCAATGGGTATGGCTCAAGTAAAAGTAAAAAGTGCTTTGGATACAGGTGCCAAATTTATAATTACCACCGATGTTTCTTGTATGATGCACATGCAGGGATACATAGACAATCATAAACTACCCATCCGCACACTACATATTGCCGATGTATTGGCTAGTGGCTGGTAACTCCAGTCCTATTCAAATTGATTTATTAAAAACTATACACACTAAAGCCCGGACTATCCGGGCTTTAGTATGTATAATCTTATGTGCATTATCCTACTATTCTTCTTCCTCAGCAGCACGCTGCTGTCCACCTCGGCTCCTCGACTCTATCAGTTCTTTAGCTTTAGGGTTGGTCAGTATTCCCTTCATCTTATCCAGCAGCAGGTTAGCTGTTGAAGTATCGCCCGTCGAGTACGCTGCCTGACCTATTCCTTGCAGTATCTCAAACTGTTGAGCTACCACATCAGTCATCGCAAAACGGCTTTCATCATTTAGCGATGTTACCCATTTCACAGTTTGCTCTGCATTCTTCACTATCTTATCTGCTATAGCAGCACCTTTCTTTCTGTCACCTGCTCTAAAGTAGGCTGCTGATAAAAAGTAACCCGAGTAGTCATACCCAAACGGATAAGAATGCTCAGTAATGTTTTTAGTTACTTTGTCCAGCACTTGTATTGCTTTGGCGTTTTCACCTTCTACAGCCAGTTGGTTAGCCAGAAAAGATGCATTCATCCTATACGATATTAGCTCATGCCTGTTAGGCTCGTCAAAGTATACGTCTTCACGCTCTGCCCCACCCCACACAAAGGTGTTCATAAACATATTGTATCCCTTTTTGGTATCTATCGACCCCACAACTGAAGGATTGATCCTTACAGAATCATTTACTCTGAATGGCATCAGTCTATACACCATACCTTCCATACGCATATACTCACCCGTACCCACATAGTCGCTCTGGCGCAGACCTGCATCAAAGTACAACGGTCGTTTCCAGCCTTCATTAGCTATTGCTGCTATGATGTTTAGCACAGCTAGGTCACTTTTCATAGCACTGTTCTTCGGAAATGTAAACTTCATTCCCGTTAGTACTCTTGCCGTATCTTCTGCACCTATCAGTCCTCTCGATACCAGATCTTCCATGCTCGGCGTTGGCACAAAATAGTTCTTAACAGGTATATAATTCACAGGTTCATCACCACGCTGCGCCATCTTATCCCTATCCGTACTTATCATAAAGTTACAGATGTCCGTAAGGTTGAAGTACTGATCCTTTGGTATCTTCAAGTTAGGATTCTCCAGATAAGATATGAAGTTATGATTGTCACCTATATAGTCTTTACGTTTCCATATCATAGGCACAGGCATAGCATCATTGGTCCTGTAGTTTAGCTGGTCTATATACCAGTCTATACCCAGCAAGCTGGTATTGATGATACGTACATCCTTACGGAAACCTTCCACCTCTTGTATATACCACAATGGGTAAGTCTGGTTGTCACCATAGGTAAACAGTACCGCATTGGGCGCACAGCACGACAGGGTATTATACGCCACAGCCCTACCCAGTGTTTTTCTGGCACGGGTATGGTCGTCCCATTCTTCTTTGGCCATTAGCCCTGGCACAGCTACAGTACATAGTGCCACTGCCGCAAAAGCAGCTGCTACCCCATTGCCCATACTTTTTCGCAGCCAGTCCAGCACCATCAGCACACCCAGCCCTATCCATATAGTAAAGGTATACGTACACCCCGCAAAAGCGTAGTCACGCTCACGTGGCTGTAGTGGTGTCATATTCAGAAAGATACCAATAGCCGCACCAGTAAAGAAGAACAAGGTCAGTACTATTACCCCATCTTTTTTATTCCTGTTAAACTGGTATATCAATCCCATTATACCCAGTGCAAATGGCAATAAGTACAACTTATTATGCGCTTGGTTGTTGCTCAGGTCACCCATTTCATCGGTATTACCCAGTCCACGAAACTTATCTATAAACGTAATACCCGATATCCAGTTACCACGCTGCGGGTCGCCTTGTCCTTCTACGTCATTCTGCCTACCAGCAAAGTTCCACATAAAGAAACGCCACCACATCCAGTTCATCTGATATCCAAAGAAGAACCTGAAGTTGTCACGAGCAGTAGGCTCATCGTTTTCGCCCAGTCCTAGATAGCTACGATAAAAACTAATGTGACTACCACTATTATAATCCCATATACGTGGGAAGAAATGGCTCTGATTTTCACCTGTACTTGGGTCTCTTTCAAACTTTGCTTCTACCTTTCTGCCCACTTCTTCATAGCGGTCTTTGCCATCTACTTTGTTAGGGGCATACATCTTTTTACTATCATCCAGCCCAGTATATCTGCTCGTAAAGTACGGCCCAGTAAACAACGGCTGCTGCCCAAACTGCTCACGATTCACATAATCCAGAAAGCTCATTGGGTTGTCCGGATTGGTCATATCTATCGGCACATCAGCCCTAGAGCGTATGATGGCTGTGAAATAACACGAATAACCTATGATGATAAATATCACACATAGCATTCCTGTATGTACCAGATACCAGCCTTTTTTCTTGGCAAACAACAAGAAAAACACCAACAACCCCGACAATAGCAACAGGAATACAATAGCACCAGTATCAAAAGAAGCACCAAAATCATTAGTAAATGTTCTGTCAAATGCAGAAGCTATACGAGGGATATACTGTATTACACCAAACTGTATAAAACCCAGCACCACACAACCCACCACAAACGCTATAATAGTACCCGTTGGTGTAGCTTTAAACCTTCTGAAATAGTAGATCATAGCCAGCGCAGGTATCGTCAGCAAGTTCAGCAGATGGACGCACACCGACAAACCTATCAAGAACGAAATCAGCACTATCCACCTGTCGGCATGTTTGTTATCAGCTATTTGCTCCCATTTCAGCATAGCCCAAAACGTAAATGCAGTAAACAACGATGACGTGGCATATACCTCTGCCTCTACCGCCGAAAACCAAAACGTATCTGAGAACGTACAAGCTAGCGCACCCACCACACCAGCACCCATTATAGCTACCAGCTGCTGAGTATCAGGCTCAGCAGTATCACTAGCTACCAGCTTTTTAGCAAAGTGAGTAATAGTCCAAAACAAGAATAAGATACTCAATGCACTAGCTATGGCCGACAATGCATTGATAAATAATGCAGCCGATGTAGACGGACCACCCGTCAGCGCCTCACCACCAGAAAATAACGCAAACATGCGCTGCAACAACATAAAAAACGGCGCACCCGGCGAGTGACCTACCTCTAGTTTGTACGCACAAGACAGAAACTCACCACAATCCCAAAAGCTGGTAGTACGCTCCATAGTAAAGAGGTACAAAATTGCTGCTATTCCACCCGTTATCCACCCTACAAGGTTGTTGACTTTACGATAGTTCATGATATATCACTTAGAGAGGCGACAAAAATAACAAAAGTTGTCAGTTATCAATGTTTTAGTTGTTGAATAATGGTTAATGATTTTGCCAAACCAAAAATTTAATAAAAAAATCTCCATCCACCCCGCCCCTTACCACTGTCGCCTCCCCACAGCCACCACCCTCATTTATTCATTTGGCCACCAGCATTAGCACTACTAGCAGCGGGCTTTGTGTCACACGCTGGAACTTGCGGGGCAGTGAGGGGCATTGCCCATTACACTATAAAAAACTTTAAAAATAAGGGTCATTGCGAACCCCGAGCCTAGCCCTGTGCGCTAGCCCTCGAGGTGTGGCAACCTCGCAAAATGAAGAGAAAGAAATACTTCCGCCATTATTTGTCTTATTTTCTCCTGTACAACCATCTACTAACTTGTTGATAATGAGAGTTTTTGAAAAAGAAGTTTAATGCTTTTTCAGAAAGCAATATGAAGTTACAGGTTGTATGAATTAATCAACGGCATCCCAGTCGATGGATTAACCAACTACCTCACGAAAGGAAAATCTACACAGAATTATAACAGAATAAGAACAGCAAAGATGTAGTGAAACAAAACTTATGTATATTTACAATAGTTGTTTAAAAGCACAAATCATGTTCACA
Organism: Flavipsychrobacter stenotrophus; assembly: GCA_945902755.1. GTDB lineage: Bacteria > Bacteroidota > Bacteroidia > Chitinophagales > Chitinophagaceae > Nemorincola > Nemorincola stenotropha_A. Next base: position 7,489 of record CAMDNC010000100.1, on the reverse strand, counting down.
AACGGAAGATTAAAACTAAAGAATCCCGTCAAAACAGGTTTAGATTGATTAAACCCTTTTATTTTTGTTTACATGTTTCTAGTTCAGCGAAAGGTTGTGAGGTAATAATAAAAACAAAAAAGTCGGAAAATTATATATTTATTTCAACCAAAAACCAATCAACTATGACTTACAATATTGTGAAATCAAAATTTTATTATTCAAAAACACTTGTCTGCTTTTTGCTTTGTGTAACGTTCCTTAGCTTAATCGCTACTTCCTGCCGAAACAAAGATAAAAGCGCAGCACCTGCTAAATGCGAGGGTTATTTTGTTTCCATTTTCAATATGGGGAATACTGAAACTAGAAATATTTTATGTCTTACAAATGCTGAAAATAATTATGGATTTTATAACGCTATAAGTGTAAGTGATGATTATGGAGCATTAAATTGGAGAAATCAGCGATATTATTCCTTTGTGCCATACATTACTGGAGTAGAATTCAGATATGCCAAAATTTATGATTCCGATGAAACCGAATTAGGAACATACATCTTCAACGATACTACTAAACATGCACCATTAAACATAGATATAATATGCAATTCACTTTCAGACATTTTGTATTGTTTTACTACCCAAAGCGATTCCACCAAATTATATGAAGTAAGCCGTAATGGAATGTTTAATGTACACCTTATAGGTGTTTATGATACTAGTTTAAATATACGGACAGCGGCAGTAGATGAAACTACAGGCAATATTTTCGCAATGCAGGGCAATACATTAAAAAAAATAGACCCAAATAACGGCAACGCATCAGAAGTAGCAACATACACGGATTCCCAACCCAGAAAACTTTATTATAATGACAACGATAAGATGATTTATGCCGTCGATCGTGTTGGGCAATACAGGCTACTACGCATAAATCCTGCCGATGGAGTACTAAATGTACAAGGTATAATTGACGGAATGGATAGTTTGAATTTCTACCAAATTGCATTTGACCATTGCAACAACCAACTTATTCATTTAAGGTATCAAAATCCGCCATCTACATTTTATCTTGATGCATACTGGATAAACCTTAAAGATGCAAGCATAGCTAGTTCACTCCCAAATATTTGGTCAGGATATGTTTTAGGCTACATAAATGGTAAGTTTCCTGAAAAGAAATAAATAAATGCCTAGAGGGTGGTTATATTGGTTATGGAGATGGGATTGTAGCTTACGAGGCTGCATCAATTTTACGACCAAATCCACTTATTCAAGCTTACTATTATGGTACATGTAGTCAATAATTTTAAACATGACAAATAACCTATTTATTTCAACCAAAAACCAATCAACTATGACTTACAACATTGTGAAATCAAAATTTTATTTTTTAAAAACACTTGTCTGCTTTTTACTTTGGGTAACGTTACTTAGCTTAATCGCTACTTCCTGCCGACAAAAAGATAAGGGCGCAGCACTGCTAGGCGTAGCATCAATTAACATAAATAATGATAATGTTTGGCGTAGTCTCCGACTACGTCACGGTGGTAGTCAATCTCCTGATTGACGTAAAAAAATATTACTTACCTTGCATCTATGAGTAACGGTTATCAGATAGATGATCAATTCGGTATGTATTTTCTTACGCTCACTGTTGTTGACTGGGTAGATTTATTTAGCCGCAAGACATATCGAGATATTGTTGTTGACAGCTTGAATTATTGCATAAAAGAAAAAGGTTTATGTGTGTATGGATTTGTAATAATGACCAATCATATTCACCTGATTGCACAAAGCAAAACAGGCAAATTATCTGATACAATAAGAGATTTTAAAAAGTTTACCGCCCACACTGTATTAAAAACTATAGCTACTGGCACCGAAAGCAGACGGGAATGGCTCTTGCATAGATTTGAATGGAATGCATCGCAGCACGAGCGTAATAGTAAGTATCAAGTTTGGACACATAACAACCATGCAACAAGCATTAGTACAGAAAAGTTTTTCAGACAAAAACTGGAGTATATACATCAGAATCCTATACGGGCTGGCTGGGTAGAACGGGAAGAAGATTATATTTACAGCAGTGCTAAAGCTTTGTTTTGTAATATGCCAGGCATTGTCTCTTTGTCGTATTGGTGATATCTTGTTACGTCAATCTGGAGATTGACTACCACTATGACGTAGTCGGAGACTACGCCAAACTGGAAATGTGATACTAAAGAGGGTGAATATTATTTATAGAAGTTGGCATGAAATTTGCATAAATTAATTATTTATATAATATTGTAGGCAATGAAAACGACAATATATTTGATATTTGCTCTGATGATTATTTTTTTGTCATGCAGAAAACCGAATAACAATAACAATAACAATAACAATAATACTGTTTGTAATCATTCTTTAATGGCCTTCAAGAAATGTTCAAATGATAGCTATATGCTCATTGAAGTAGATACTCTGACAGGTAGAAGCAGTGTAAATTCATTCTACCCTTGTGTCCGGAAAGCAAATGGATGCTATCTCGCAAAAGACAATTGTTATTATTCTCTTCAATCAGACTCATTAGGTGGTCTGAAGCTATATAAGTTTGACTTAAAAAACAAAACAACGGATATATTATTATATACTGGATCCCCACGCATAACGACTGATGCATTTAGATTTTACCTTGTTTATAACAACGTGTACGACAAGTTGTATTATTTGGAATCCTATGTTAACGGAGCAAGTTACTCTTGGGAATTCTATGAAATTATTATTTCAGGGAATACGTTTTCAGACAGGACCATCACACCCTTGCCGTCGCCTGATGGCATATTTTCTCCAATTCTCCTGGATGAACATAGCGGAGATATGTATTTTTACTCTAGGGATCGGTTCAATAAATATATTCCAAGTACCAATAAAGTATTACCAACGACACTTTTCAAAAACCATTCTCATTTTTTATTGCAATATAGTAAAAGGGACAGTATGTTTTATGATTTTAAATACCCTGAATTTTTTAAAATTGACCATAGAACAGAGGTCGTGACAGCTATTACTAATCTTTCGCCAACAATTACAAATGGGTACACAAACAGCACATTTGATGCATGTAAAAATCAATATATTCTTCAAAGCGGAGGATATCCCTCCGACTCTAACATAAATTTATTCTGGCTTGACGTAAAGACCGGCAAGGTCATGAAACATCTTAATACCTATGACTCATACATAGTCTATTTTGTTGCAATGTTACACCATAAAAATTGACAATATGCACATAGAATTTTTAAACTCAACTACAGATGGCAATAAAAGAGACAGCATAAATAGTAATGTCTCAAGCATATCAAGCAGCCCATTTACATTTGTATCAGGTGCAGACCTGCTCGTTGTTCCAGTTGTTCCGAAGGGTCAACTGGAACTGCTAATAAAAATCGTTCTCACGAACGCCTTCACTTTCTAGGAACTTATAGAGTGGAGGGTGGGTATTTTAGGAAGAAAAAGCAAAGTATAAACTCAAAAAATTTAATTTTTATGGCAAGCATGGTGAATGTATTAGATGTATGTCAGGTGACAACATCACCGGCAGTAACGCAGACTACGGGAACAACAAAAGGGACAGGTAAACGTTTTGGTACTAGGGTATTTAAATATCGTGCAGAAGATTATTGCCATTTTGAATACGAACATGATGACGGGGAGTGGGCTATTTTTATTTGTTTTCAAGATAACAGAGTCAACGAGGCAATTGCAATTATCAAAACTTATCCTGGAGAAAGTAGAATGTTTCAGGAAGATAAACAACTCGCAAGGCTGGGCGGGTTCTATCAGCTAAAATTGTACCAAGATTTTGGCAAAGACCATATGAACGAAGTTAAAGCAGTATTGGATGGCCGCAAGCATATAAAAAACTGGACGGATGTTACACTAAATGGGTGGCCTTGGTCACCCTGCGCTGAAGTGCTTCAGGGGCTGGCTGCAAAATGTTCTTTTGTTTATCCATCGGGAAATCTGGTCAGTGTCGATTTTAACGGAGTTCCAAATATGTCAGCAAGCGACCCATACCGTTTAGATTTTATGGAAGATCCTTCGAAACCTCCCAAACCTCCGCAAACAGATAACATGCTCAAGAAGCAGCAATCAAGTTCAATGCGTAACTCTACCGGATTAGATTCGATATACCCTCCTTTCGGTCCAAACTGGACGAGGACCACTATCCACATCCACCCACTCGGTCAATACGTGAAAGATCCGAAAAATCCCGAGGAGTGTTTTGAAGTACTAAAATTCGCACAAGTTGACGTTGATAGCATGGGATATACGTCTGGCTATTCAAAAAATGCTGGATACGGCGTAACAAAACAATCAACTAGCGACTGGGAGTTCCTGAACAACACACAAAATGACAATAAGAATATCTATTTTTACCGAAGTATTATAGTTGATAGATTTTTCATTTACCTGTACAATAAAATGAATGATCTAATGATAGTCCGCAGAAAAGAACCTGATTTACGCTACTTCCCCAAATAATATATATGTTCAGGGCTTTACTCGTAATGTTTGTTTTATTCCTCGTTTCCTGCAACGATCAGAAACAACTTCCAAAAACAAAGACGAACTCAACAGCAGATCGCGATGAAGAATATTTGATCCTTACTCAAGGATACACGTCTTTTGACGGGCGGCAGTATTATATTTTCCCTCCGCACGTGCCGTCTAAATGGGCGATAACAGGTGATTCAATGCTTCGATTTGTTGAAGATTCTTTGCATATTAAAGAAGCATATACTACAGCAAAATGGCTGACCTATTGCTATGCCTGTGCCGATACTGTAATTTACACCGACTTTGCTATTCAGCAATACAAGCTTCCACAATACAGATTGTTTAGTGAGTTAGAACTGGTACTTAGCACGGTAGCATCTACTAGTCGTTATCCGCCTTCAGGGGAGGGGTTCGAATATGAGTTAAGCCTTGCAATAAAAGACACAATTGCACATTCGTCACGCACTATCTTATTTGATACCCTCCACAACTATTACGACGAGTATCTATTCTATGACTTGTTTTTTAATAAAGATCCAAGGACAGGCATATCCGGTATTGGAAATGACATCGGACATTCGGCGATCTGCAATTTATTGTGGATTACAGATAAGAACAGGAAGAAATTTGCCTATGAGAAAACTTGCGCTGTAAAACATGCCGTCAAAGTGTTTTCCAATCCCTTCCAACCGGAGATTATTAAGTTTGTTCGTGAAAACTCAAATAAGATGCACCCCTGGTTCTTGGCCGAAGCAAAAAAACGTGGCATGTTCGATAGTGTAAAATACACACCTGCATGGGTTGAAACGCAGATAGCAGCAAATAAGAAGAAGCCAAAAGATTGCGACTGAAAAAATAGCTTCCCCCTAATGTCTCGTTGTTCCAGATTACGAGATATTGCGAAATATTGAAAGTAGTGAATAACTTGCAACCGTGCCATTTGTAAGACCGTGTCAGAACAATGATATTGGTAAAATTCGATCCCGATTCTGGTTGGGATGTAGAAAATCAGTCTACCTGATTTGCTTTTATGAAAGTAATGGTGAGCCGTTTACGGCATCCCGCACAGAATGATACATAAGTTATAAAATACAACCCCTGATGGCACTTAAACTGATTCTTTATGTCACATAAAAAGGCAAATTCAATGTCCTCGTTGAGTCTCCCCCGCTTTTTCTGCTGGGGACTCAACGACATCATGGCTAGAAAGCTGAATATTCTTTAAACACCTCATTTGGCGCGGGTGTTTTCCACTTGTGTCTAAATATCGGCAAGTGTTTTTCACTTGCATAAAATCCACATCTCAAAATGTGGATATCTTAATCACTGCCACTACTCATAATGGCTGAGATTGGCGCACTTTTTGCGGCATCAGTAGAGCGTATTCTATGCTACCATTACCCCATAAAACCCCATTCATGATGTCAGTATATAATTTCCCTAAGCATCATTGCATTCATTGCCAATGCACCCGCCCCAGTTTGTGCTGCTACTCACCACAAAAACTACCGGCAAATGCCTGCATACCGGAAAAATGAATAGTATTGATAATCAATGAGTTAAGTGCCAAAACGCATGAAATGACCGGAAACAAACCGGAAATACTGCCCCTTCGGCTGTCCCTCCGCTTTCGCTCTCTTACTCACTCTAATAAACTCCAATATGACAATTAATCCTAAACAACCAGTAACCCACATGAAGAAAATACCAAAATCCCATATATCATACTCCAGACAAAAACCACCGGAAATTGCATGCAAACCGGAAAAGTGAATAGTATTGATAATCAATGAGTTAAGTGCCAAAACGCATGAAATGACCGGAAACAAACCGGAAACACAGCCCCTTCGGCTGTCCCTCTGCTCTCGCTCTCATCCTCGCTCTAAAAAACCACAATATGACAATTAATCCTAAACAACCAGTAACCCACATGATGAAAATACCAAAATCCCATATATATCATACTCCAGACAAAAACCACCGGAAATTGCATGCAAACCGGAAAAGTGAATAGTATTGATAATCAACGACTTAACCCCAAAAACACCTGAAAATACCGGAAATGGAACCGGAAACAAACCGGAAACTAACAACCTGAAATTTACTTATTTCACTCTCCTACCCTTCCACTCATAATCACCCACAAAACCCAAAAAACCCGCTATAACAATGTATAATATATGCAATGGCTGCAAAAAAGGAAAATACCACAACACCCTGCTACTACCAAAAAAACGAGCCACAGGGATCAAAAAATACAACTCCACCCACACCTTTATCACATACATCACCAACGCCATAGTAAGTAACACATTACTAAAAATAGCACCTACTGCCAGCAGCAGCAACAATACATTAAAAAAATACACCAGCATCAACACACCCGTCAATCTGGCATCATTATACTTACCCGATTTCGAAGCCCAGCGTATCCGCTGTTGTAAAAAGCTTTTCCAATCTGGCTGAGGCAACGTACTCACAGTTGCGTCCACAGATTTCAAATAAGCAATACCCCCAGAAGATAAATGATTCACTTTCATCATCAACAAATAATCATCCCCCGACGCCAAATGCTGAATACCCTCATACCCACCCACCTGCTCAAAAGTGCTCCTCCTAAACGACAGGTTAGCACCATTACTCATATTACCCAGGCGCAACCTATGAGCAGCCGCAGTTATTCCCTGCATACTCATAAAGTCTATCTGCTGAAACACCTCTACCAGGCTATTGTTAGCCTGGTACACCACCGGTGCCACTAGCATCATAGGCTTTTTTTGCTCATACAGTGCAGCTATGTGCAGCAGCCACCGTTCAGGAGCTATACAGTCAGCATCCGTAGTCACTACCAGCTCACCAGTGCTTTGGGCCACCCCAGCAGCTATAGCAGCCTTTTTATAGGCCTTTATAGCACTGTCGCCATCTAGGTAGTCAGCTAGTCGCAAGCACCTCACGCGTTTATCTGC
>CAMDNC010000099.1 GCA_945902755.1 Flavipsychrobacter stenotrophus | reverse complement strand
ACAGGCAGTTTTTTTGCATGTATATATCAGTTAAACCCGTAATGAAGGATGGAAGCAATCTTTGAGGAAATAGCAGAAGGGTATATTACAAATAGGGTAGGTATTTCGCTTTCATTTCTTACTGAAAAGCTATCAGCAGCATTAGCCCAGAATATACATTTATTTCATACAAATGGCGATTTGACGAAGGCGGGAATCAGCAATGTGCAACATGGCGCAGATACTGCCAAGATAAGAAGTGATAAAACCAAATGGCTAGATGCAGGCAGCAAAAATGATGCTGAGATGGAGTTTCTGGAGATAATAAGGTTATTTACTTTGTATCTTAATAAGACCTGCTATACAGGTCTAAATGCTTTTGAATTTCATTATGCATTGTATGAGGAGGGGTCGTTTTATGGTAGGCACAAAGACCAGTTTAGAAACAATAGCAACAGAAAATTTTCGATGATCAGTTATTTGAATGAAAACTGGCAACAAGCCGATGGTGGGCAACTAATACTACACCATGAAGGCAAGGCTGCCCAAAATATACTACCAGAAGGAGGGAAAACAGTATTCTTCAAAAGTGATGAACTAGAGCATGAAGTAGCTGTGGCCACCAGAGATAGAATGAGTGTAACTGGATGGTTGAAAAGAGTTTAAGGTAGGTGGTTTTGTCAAAGTGCCTCAAAGAAGTGAGCGCTGAATGTAAAAAAAATCTCTTATTTATAATACTTCAACTTGAGGTCTGTACCATCAAACTCGGCAAAACTATCGTACCTGATCCAGTCGCCCAGATTTACGTACAGGCTGTTTTGCGGTAGCGGATATTCAATGGCTATATGTCTGTGACCAAAAACGAAGTAGTCGTAATGCTTTTCGTTGAGTGTAGACAGGCAAAACTGCACCAGCATTTCTTTATCGGGTCCCAGAAATTCTTTTTCGGGCATGTCGGCGTGTTTGGGCCCCAGCCTGCTGAACCAGCCAGCCAGTCCTACACCGGTATCTGGGTGAACCCTGCGGTATAGCCACTGCGACAATGGGCTGCGGAGTACTGTTTTGAGTATTTTATAACCAGTATCGCCTGGGCCTAATCCATCGCCATGAGCTATAAAGAACTTTTTACCGTTTATCTCTCGTTCTATGTGCGTGTGGTGTACGGGTATGTCTAGTTCATGCTGAAAGTAATCGAGCATCCATAAGTCATGATTGCCAGTAAATACTTCTATCTGCAACCCTGCATCTCTGAGTTGCGCTAGCTTGCCCATAAACCTAGTGTAGCCACGAGGTATAACATTTTTGTATTCGAACCAAGTATCAAACAAATCTCCTACCAGATACAATTGGGCTGCGTGGGGCGCTATTTCGTCAAGCCAGCGGCATATTCGTTTTTCGCGAGCCACACTTGTAGCATGGTCGGGGATACCCAAATGGAAGTCTGAAGCGAAGTATACTTTTTTGCCTAAGGGTAACTGCATGCGCTGAATTGAAGAATGCAAATTTAGCAGAAATACCCAACAACCGATTGATGGATGACAGAAAGCTGCACAACTATCCAAACGTGTGACTGTTGTAACTAATGCATTTAAGGGTGTAACAGTATAGGTGATCGGTGCAACTACCTTTGTGATGGTGGAAAATTCTCCACTAATAAATTAATTTTTATGTCGACCATAAAAGTGCCAAATGAGCCAGTAAAAAAAGAAGAAAGCAAAGCACCAACAGCTCAAACTACCAAGCTGGTAGAGCATCACCAACAAGCCGAAATTCATCATACAAGTGCTGCAAAGTATAATGGTGAAGTAGTTAAGCACCACACAGAAGGCAACACAGAAAAAGCTGCTGAAAGTGCGAAAAAGGCAAAAGAGCATCAAGCGCTTGCGTATAAGCATCAGCAAGAGATTGACAAAGTACATGCCGACAAAGCGCTGTAACATACCCTGCAACAGCAGCTACGCAATGATTATTTAAAAAGGTATAATAAGTAACAAACGAAAATAAAATATAAAAAACATGAACAAATCAAGGATAATTATTGCAGTAGCTCTGATGGGTATTTCGGCAACCTTTGCATCTTGCAAGAAGAATTATGTATGTAGTTGCAACACAGTAGTAGGCGCGGTATCGACAGAGATAAAGCACGATATAGACAATGCCAACCGTTATGATGCACAAAAATCGTGCAACAATTACGAAGATCAAGCAAACAGCTCACTGCCTGGTAGCACTACCTGCCACCTGTAGTACCGCATTAATACTCTTGTAAATTGCGGGGATAACCTGGCAAAGGATAAGCAAGAGGATATTAAGTCTCTCGATAGAAATATCGGGGGATTTTTTTTTGCTTGTTAGTAATTAAATGTGCTTGTTATCTGCGTGTATTACGAAGTGTAGCTTTTTCTACTCGCATACCTATGTGCATAATTTCTGGCAGCGGATTGAGGCGCATATTTTGCTCCATGCCCACCTGATAGGTTCCAGGGCGACTTAGGTCAATGGAATCGCCGAGAGAAACAGGCATTCGCTGCTCGTAAATAGCACCTACGCCTCTGCCTAACCACTTGCCTGATGGCTCGGCCAGTGTAATGTTGATGCGTGCTTTGTGGGTAGTAGTGTCGCTTGGGGTTTTGATGTATAGCCACAACCAAATATTGTTGTAAGGGTAAGCCTGACTGTGTCGAATAATAAAGTAAGGCTGATATTGTGCAGTGCTGTCTGTGATATCGAAGGTGAAAACAGGTCTGAAATTGTATGCCCAAGCGTTTTGTGGCACTGCTTCTACCTTTTGGTAGTGTGGTACTGGCTGGCAAGCCGCCCACAAGCAGGAAAACAATACAAGAAGAAGGACAGAACGATGTAGGCGCATTTCAACCATTGAGGAGGGCAAAGATACAAAACGGCAATCAGGAAAGAGAAGGACAAAAAAGGATATTTTGGGATGAACCGAGACAGAAGTATGCACGACAAAAAACGCCCTTGCTGTGTGCAAGGGCGCATAGTGTATGATAAAAAACTAGATACCTACCATTAACGGCATTAGCAACATCATGAGGTCTTCATTTTCTTGTTTGTCAATAGATCTGAAGATACCTGCACGAGACGGTGTGCTGAGTTCGAGTACTACTTCTTCGCCATCTAAGTTGTTGACAATTTCAACCATCAGCTTGGCATTAAAAGCAATTTTCATGTCTTCGCCACTGTATTGGCAAGATAAAGTTTCTTTACCCTCGTAAGAGAAGTCGATATCTTGGGCGCTAATATTGATGCTGTTTCCATTGATATCCAACAATACTTGGTTGGTAGTTTTGTTGGCAAATATATTTACGCGGCGGAGTGCACTGGCAAAGTCAGAACGATTAATTACTAAACGATAGGGGTTATCTGCTGGGATTACTGCTCTGTAATCGGGGAAGCGAGCATCTATCAAACGACAGCTAAGGCTAAGGTGAGCACCAGTAACAAACAGGTGGCTGCTATTGAACGCAAGGCGCAATTCAGAATCGTCAGTAGGTAACGTGCCACGTAGTTGTTGTAAAGGCTTTTTGGGCACCACTATACCAGCCTGTATTGGGCAATTCACATCATTTCGGCGTAACTGTACCAACCTGTGTGCGTCTGTAGATACAAAACCGATGGCATCATGTGTCATTTCGAAATATACACCGGTCATGGCAGGGCGCAATGTGTCGGTACTTACAGCAAACAGCGTGCGGTTGATAGACTCAATGAGTGCAATAGAAGTCATAGTAAATTCGGACGTATCTCCGGGAAGAGGCTCTTTTGGGAAATCGTCTGCTTTTTCGCCAACTATTTTGTATTTACCTGAGTTGCCAGACATGTCAATAGACAGGTCAGATACGTTGACGATGAAAGTAACGGGCTGTTCAGGAAGATTTTTGAGGTATTCGAGTATTATTTTAGAAGGTATACATATTCTTCCATCCCCTTCAGCATCGTTTACAGTTACCTGTACACGCATCATTGTTTCGAGGTCTGTAGCTGTAAGCGTGAGAGTATTTCCTTTCAACTCGAACAGAAAGTCTTCGAGTACAGAGAGCACATTGTTGGCACTGATGATGCCACCTATCTGCTGCAGGTTTTTGAGCAGCACTGTAGACGTAACTATGAAACGCATTGTATGAGTATGTTTCCTACAAAGATATTTGAATTATGACCAAAATCACCCACAAAAATCTATTGTGGATAATTTATCGGAAAGTGCCTACTCGATAATGATTTTTTTTGCAAGCGTTTACCGGATTCCTTCTTTACGAACGATACCCAAAAACATAAAAATTACAGAAAAAAGCACCATGATGTGTATGAGGGGACCTGGGCGCCAAATGAAATAACCTACCGCCCACCCTATAAGTAGTGTTATGGAAATAATGTAAAGAAGACTGCGCAATATCATGCCTGTAAAATAATTTCTTAACTCGGTACTGTCGACAAAAGCGTCTGGTTGCAGACGGAGAGCAGAGTAAAAATAAACAATTATGGACAACAAAGTACTCAATACAAATATGAAATGGTACTTAATACACGAATGCTTGAGTGTCTGTATTTTCCGAGCAAAAAATACTGAACGAATGTGCTTGAGGCCTATATTTGCAGTACATTAAGGAAGCTATGTGTGATAGCCCCGAAGGTAAACACCACTCATAAATAATGAATCAATGAACAAGATATTAGTAACCGGTGGATGTGGCTACATAGGTGGTCATACAATTGTAGATTTACTGCAAAACGGATTTGATGTAATATCTGTAGATGATCTATCGAAGGGGTCTTTAAAGATGCTGGACGGTATAGAGAAGATAACAGGTAAGAAAGTAAAAAATTATAAAGTAAACCTGTGTGACCTTGACGATACAGAAGCTGTATTTCTAGAGAATCCAGACTTGGTAGGGGTAATACACTTTGCGGCGTTTAAGTCGGTGCCAGAGTCTGTAAAGGAGCCTCTATTATATTTCAGAAATAACATTAATTCTCTACTGAACATACTACAATGTGCTGAAGACTTTGATGTAGACAACTTTGTTTTTTCTTCATCGTGCTCTGTATATGGCAATACAACAGAGCTGCCAGTTTCTGAAGAGGCTCCGCTTGCTGAGCCGGAATCGCCTTACGCTCGAACTAAACAAATGGGAGAAGCGATTTGTAGAGATTTCACTAGTTTTCACAAAGACTTTAACACGATATTGCTGCGCTATTTCAATCCAGTGGGTGCACATCCCTCAGCTAAAATAGGTGAGTTTCAAGACCTATCGGAGAGTGTAGTGCCTGTGATTACCAAAACTGCAATCGGCAAACGTCCTGCAATGACTGTGTTTGGTAATGATTACGACACTAGAGATGGATCTTGTGTGCGCGACTATATACATGTTATGGATATAGCCAACGCACACACACGAGCATTGCAATATATAATAGAAGATCGAAATAAACTGAACTGCGAAATTTTTAACTTGGGCACTGGTAATGGTGTAACGGTATTAGAGTTAATTAATGCTTTTGAAAAGGTATCTGGACAGAAGCTGAACTACAACATAGGCGGGCGCAGAGATGGAGATATAGTAGAGGTATATGCGAATAACAATAAAGCTCGCACATTGCTGGGTTGGGAAACCAAGTATGATTTGGATGCTATGATGGACACTGCGTGGAGATGGGAGCAGGCATTTACTGCTGAGAAAAAATAAAACAGAAACAGAGTAACAATATTATGCCGAGCAATAGTGTACACCACTTTTGCCCGGTTTTTTTATGAGGTTTCGGTTTGGTGACGATACAGATTAGCGTATCTGCCATTAAGTGCCATAAGCTCATCGTGAGTACCCTGCTCAGCTATGGCTCCACCATCTAATATTATTATTTTGTGGAAAGACCAACTGGTGAATATGCGGTGAGTGATGACTATGGTTGTTTTGTCTTTGAGGTAGGTTTTGAGGTTGCCCAGGATGGTTTTTTCGGTTTGTGTGTCGACGGCAGACAAGCATTCATCTAGCAGCAGTATGTTGCTGTTTTTGAGTACGGCTCTTGCCAAGACCATTCGTTGTTTTTGTCCGCCACTGAGCATTACGCCTCGCTCTCCCACCATGGTTTGGTAGCCTTGTGGAAAAGAGGCTATGTCCTTGTCAAGGTCAGCCATACGGGCGGCTTCCATCACCTCGGCATCTGTAGCATTTGCTCTGCCAAACCTGATGTTGTTGAAAAGGGTGTCTGAGAATAAATAGGGTTCTTGGGGGGCATATGCTATACCATTGCGTAAGGTATGTAAATCATATGCTGCTACATTATGATTGTCAACAGTTACCTGTCCGGAGGTGGTGTCGTACATACGAAGCAGTAGATGTGCAATAGTAGATTTGCCAGAGCCAGTTCTGCCTATAATAGCTACTTTTTGACCAGCAGAGATGTGCAAAGAGAAATTGCTCAGAGCGGTAATACCCGTATGGGGGTAGGTGAAGGTAACATTGTGAAAATGTACATCACCTATTGGCACATGGGTGATGGCATTGGATGGCGATACGATATCGGGTTGAGTATTGAGAAACTCATCAATGCGCTTTTGGGATGCACCTGCACGTTGAGTCATGCTGGCTACCATGCCTATGCTGGAGATAGGAAACATGAGCAGATTGATGTACAATACGAACTGAGCAATGTTACCAGTAGTAATAGCCCCATTGATGGCAAAATAACCGCCTATGAGCACCGTACACAACATGCTAAGCCCGATAAAAAGGTTCATAGCCGGGAAGTATACTGCCTCTGTAATAGCGAGGTTCACTGAGCTTTTGCGATAGGCTTCTGAGTTGGTCTCGAAGAAACGCATCATATTGCGTTCCTGTACAAATGACTTGATAACCCTTATCCCAGAGTAAGCCTCTTGGGCGGTAGTGGTAAGTGAAGATAACTGTGCTTGTATTTGTCCGCTTTTGCGAAATATGATTTTATTGACATAAAAAATAGAAATGGCCAAGAGCGGTAGCGGAGCCAATACACAAAGTGTAAGCGTAACATCTACCCGTAGCATATCCCAAGTGCAGAATATAACCAAAAACACTACTGATGTAAAATACATTACCGAAGGGCCTGTATACATACGCACTCTTGACACATCTTCAGAAATGCGATTCATAAGATCGCCGGTAAAATTTGACTTAAAGAAACCAGTACTCAACCGCTGGTAATGGGTGTATATCTCGTTTTTTTGGTCAAATTCTATGCGGCGCGACATTACTATGATTAGCTGGCGCATCATGAACATGAACAAACCTCTTAGCAATGCCAATCCCAATAATAACATACCACCTCTGAAGACCATTGAAAAAATTTCGTCACGGCTACTACCATTACCAGCCATACGTTGCACATCGTCTAGTATGTCTCTTATTACATTGCCGGGCATTACAGCAAACTTGCTGGATACAACCACAAACAACATACCCAGCATCAATCGCCACTTGTACTTGAGGAAATATTTATTCAGCGCTCCCAGATTCTTCATTGCCACGCAAAGGTCGGGGGAAATAGCCAATTTACCAGCAGTGCAGTTTTTGTTGTGATAGATAAGACTGGGAGTAATTTGCTATATTTGTATTGTAATCAAGTATTTGGTTTACAAATTCTGATTGCACAAAAACATTTTCTAAACATTATAAAAACAGAGCGATGAAATTATTTGGATTAGTGAAGGGATTTATGATGGTGGCGGCTACCATAACGGCCAGCGTATTGTATGCACAAACGCCTGTGGAGCTACAAATAAGACACAAATTGGGCTCGTCTGATTTTGCGTTCAATACGGCTACTACCAATAATTTGGGCAACAATTTTAATGTAACCAGGCTAGAGTACTATATTTCAAAAATTAGTATCAAGCATGATGGTGGAACGATAACTAACATTCCGAATCATTATATATTGGCAAATGGTAGTGCAAACGTAGTAGATGCGTTGGGCTCGTATCCTATAACATCAGTAGAATCAATTACGTTTTATATAGGAGTAGATACACCGGCAAATAATGCAGACCCATCATTGCACCCAGCTGGTCATCCGCTAGAACCCAAGACACCTTCTATGCATTGGGGTTGGGCGTCGGGTTACAGGTTTGTGGCCATGGAGGGCATGGCAGGAACCACACTGGGTCAGGCATATGAAGTACATGCGCTGGGTAACAATCTGTATGACAAAGCGACCGTGAATGTAAGCGGTATAATGGTAGCAGGTAAACTGGTAATAGCGCTTAATGCTGACTACACTCAGGCACTAAAAGGAATCAATGTATCATCTGGGTTGATTGCTCACGGGTCTGGAAGCGATGAAGCCGCAGTGCTGAGCAACTTTAAGAACCATGTATTTTCGGCAGGTACGCCAGTATCAGTAACAGGAGTAGCAGCAACTAATAATACGTTGGTTGTGTTCCCAAATCCTGCACAAAATGGTAGTACCACATTGTCATTTGGCAATGCGCTGCAAACTGGGATGATAACTATTACAGACCTGCAAGGCAGAGTAGTAATGACAACTGAAAAGAAGGCAGGAACAAGTAATGTGAGCATTAACCTGAAACAAACAGGATTGTACTTTGTGAAAGCACAAATGGCAGATGGAAGTATTGCCAACAACAAGCTGGTAATAGAATAATGGCCATGAGGTATACGAGAATAATAGGTGGGCTGATGTGTGTGGTAGTGGTACTATATTCTTGTAGTAAGAAAGAAGTTGTAACTGAGCCTACAAAGCAGGAAGACGTAACAGCGGTGCCTTTGGGTTTTCCGGATGTACCCTACCCTGCCGATAATCCCTTTACGATGCGTAAATGGGAGCTGGGTAAAAAGTTGTTTTACGACAATATTCTTTCTGTAGATAATTCCATCAATTGTGGCTCATGTCACAAGTTGTCACTGGCATTTAGCGATGATGTGTCTAAGAGTTTGGGGGCAGGCAAAACGGTGGGCAGGCGCAACTCACCGTCGCTGGCCAATGTGGCCTACCACCCTTATTATACCCGTGAAGGAGGTGTGCCTACTCTGGAAATGCAGATATTGGTGCCTATACAAGAGCACGATGAATTCAACTTCAATATAGTAGATATAGCCGACAGACTGAAGCAGATACCCGAATATGTGGCGATGAGTAAAGAGGTGTTTGGCAGAGAGCCCGACCCGTATGTGATAACCCGCGCTATTGCCACTTTTGAACGTACACTGATAAGCGGCAACAGTACTTACGACAAGTATCTGAACCATGGCTACACGGGTATACTAACGGCAGCGGAGAAACGAGGTATGAACCTGTTTTATAGTGAGCGCACTAATTGCGGAGGCTGTCATAGTGGGTTTAACTTCACCAACTATAGCTTTGAAAATAATGGATTGTACGAAGTGTATGCTGATAATGGCAGAGAGCGGCTAACAGGCAACAGTGCCGATAATGCACTGTTTAAAGTGCCATCGCTAAGGAATATTGCACTGACTGCACCCTACATGCACGATGGCTCTATCGCTTCTCTTCATGACGTAATAGAGCACTACAACAGTGGTGGGAAGCTTCATCCAAACAAAAGCAGCATGTTGAAACCTATGGGGCTTACCACCGATGAGAAAGAAGACTTGATTGCCTTCCTCACCACACTGACAGATAGAGAGTTTGCAAGTAACAAAAACTTACAAAATGCACAGTAAAAAGATATTTTCAATATTAGGTTTAGGGATAATGGTAGCAATCATGAGCCATTGCAAGAAAGATACTATCTCACCTGAGCCTGTGAAATACGACACTACACGATATACCTTACCGATCGGCACATTTCCATCTCCTGATTTCGAGGACAATATTCCTACCAATGCAGGTGTATTGTTGGGCAGAATGTTGTTTTATGAAAAACTATTGTCTAAAAACAACACTCAATCATGTGCCAGCTGCCATTTACAGTCGCATGGGTTTACAGATACTGCGCGTTTTTCATTAGGTGTAGAGGGTAAGCGTGGCGATAGGCAAGCAATGAGTGTTTTTAATACTGCATGGCATACTACAGGTTTCTTTTGGGATGGCAGAAGTACGTTGTTAAGGCATCAGTCGCTTATGCCTATACAAGACCCGCTAGAGATGAATGAAACGCTCGATAATGTTGTAACCAAACTATCTACCAAGAGAGAATATAGGGATCAATTTTTAAGAGCATTTGGAAATAGTGAAATCAATGCTGAAAAGATATCGCTGGCAATGGAGCAGTTTATGAACAGTATTATTTCCAACCAGTCTAAGTACGATAAGTTTCTGGCAGGTGCCGGAACACTGAGCGACAGTGAAGAAAGAGGAAGGAAATTATTTTTTACGGAGTACAATGAGTTCTTTCCGGCTCAGTCTGGTGCCGATTGCGCGCACTGTCATGGTGGGTTCAATTTTTCAAATAACGCATACCGCAATAATGGTCTCGATTTGGCATCAGATATTATAGATATCGGGAGAGAAAAGGTGACTCAAAATCCTGCCGATAAAGGAAAATTTAAAGTTACATCATTGCGCAACATTGCCCTGACTGCACCTTATATGCATGATGGTCGTTTTGGTACACTAGAGGAAGTTATAGAACACTACAACAGTGGTATAAAATCTTCGCCATCGCTCGATCCTGCATTGCAGGCTACTATAAGTACTGGTCTAAGGCTTACTGCACAAAACAAAGCAGATTTGGTAGCATTTCTCCATACACTCACTGATAATACCTTAGCTACCGATAGTAGGTATGCAAATCCTCATCAGTAACAAACTAAGGAGCTGTTATGTTTATGAGCAATAGCAGTAAACAAGTTTAAGATAAGACGTTGTAAGACCCGACTAACAAAGAAGAACTATAAAATGGAACACCAAGCAAAATATCAGGAACTAAAAACATACTACTTTGGCGTGCTACCTACACTTACCGAGGATAGTTGGAAAATATTTGAGAGTCTATTAAGTATCAGAACTATAAAAAAGGGTGATTACTTGCTACGAGAGGGGAAGATTTGCAACCATGTTTCGTTTATAAATCATGGGCTGTTAAAAATCTATTATGAAGTAGATGGTAAAGAGAAAATAGTAGCGTTTTTTAAAGAGCTTACCTATTGTTGCGATTATGCTAGTTTTCTGATGAGAGAACCTGCTGAAACGGCTATTAAGGCATTGGAAGAAACAGAGGTTGTAGAAATAAATTATGAAGGACTACAGCACCTCTACAATTTGGTGCCTGAGGCGAATATGATAGGCAGAAGGATAGCAGAAAATCTGTTTATAGATAAATGTAGAAATAGCTCTAATAATGTAACTGAAAGCGTGGAAAGTAAGTATCAGAAAGTAGTTACAGAAACCCCATGGCTCATTCAAAGAGTACCGCAGTATATGATTGCGTCTTATTTGGGCATTACTCCTGAGGCACTAAGCCGTATCAAAGCACGCAACTCTAAAAAGACCGTTGTGACAGCAGCACAATATTGATCTGGGTTAAGAAATATTGATGGTTATGTTTTATTGATTTGGGTTAAGGAAAAGCAAAGGATTAGTACAGACTTTTGCGGTACAAAATAATTTAATCATGAACAGACTTTTGGTTGTTATACTCACCATGCTGGTATCAGTACAGCTGCATGCCCAACAACAAACCCAACGCATAACAGGATACATATATGACGAGGCATCGCGTGTGCCGCTCACAGGAGTTATAGTATCAGTGCTCAATTCCACTCCTGCCAGAGGTGCAGCTACTGACGATAATGGCAGATTTAGTATAGATAGTGTAATAATAGGTCGCCGCTCACTGAAAATATCTTACCTATCCTATGAGACCAAGGTGATAAATGATGTGGTAGTAACAGCAGGTAAGGAAGTGAATCTTGATATTGCACTGCAAGAGGCTGTAGTCAATATGAATGAAGTAACGATAAGTTATGACCGAAGCAAAGATAAAAACCGCACTATCAATGATATGGCACTGATAAGTGCACGCTCATTCAATGTAGACGAAACCAAAAAGTACGCAGGTGCACTGGGTGACCCATCGCGGATGGCAGCCAACTTTGCCGGTATAGTAGCTGGAAACGACAGCCGTAATGACATAGTGGTGCGTGGCAACTCGCCTACGGGTATGCTGTGGCAAATAGAAGGGCTCAATGCGCCCAACCCTAATCACTTTGGCACTATAACCAGCACAGGTGGACCTGTGAGTATGCTCAATAACAACAATATTGCTAAGTCTGACTTCCTGACAGGAGCATTCCCAGCACAATATGGCAATGCATTGGCAGGGGCATTTGACATAAAGTTGCGAAACGGCAACCGCGACAAAGCTGAGTATGTGGCACAGATAGGTTTTAATGGTTTTGAGGGTGGGGCAGAAGGGCCAATAGGTAAAAACAAAAAAACTTCCTACCTTATTAACTACCGTTACAGTACCCTCAGTGTGTTCAAAGAGCTGGGGCTGAACCTAGGTACGGGTACCGCAGTGCCAGTGTATCAGGATGTGAACTACAAAGTAGTAAGCGACGTGAGTAAAAAAAGTAAATTATCCGTGTTTGGTATAGCGGGTAATAGCCGTGCCGATTTTCTGGGCAAGGATATAGATACAACTAAACCTGACCTTTATGGCGGCAATCCGTTTTCTGACCAGAAAACAAAATTCGGAACTACTATAACGGGTGCCTCATTTGAGCATACGCTAAGCGAAAAATCGACCACCAAATTGATAGCTGGATACTCAACTACAGACCAGTTGTACACCAATGATTCCATTAGCCAGTCAGACTTTACCACACACCCTAGCGAGTTGGCCGACTTCAGCACAGGTAAGTTATCTATACAATGGCTATACATGCACAAGTTTAATGCAAAGAACAACCTGCAGACGGGTGTAACATACGAGAACATAAGTTATGATATGAACTATAAGCGGATGTACCCTCTACAACCAGATAGGGTATATGCCGACCAAAACGGGAACATGAATTTGTATCAAGGTTTTGCACAATGGAAACACCGGTTTTCTAAGGACCTGTCGGTGGTGGGTGGTATGCACTTTCAGTACCTGGACCTCAACAATAGTTTTGCAGCAGAGCCAAGAGCTGGTATGAGATATAGCATTAATGCCCGCAATGCAGTAAGTCTAGGATATGGCTTGCATAGTCAGGCACAGAATGTATACAACTATTTGGTGCGCACACCCGATGCTGCTGGGGGGTATGTACTTACCAATAAAAACATGGGTTTTACACAGAGCAATCATTTTGTGGCTTCTTACGACGTTAATATATCATCGTCTATGCGCATCAAGGCAGAGACATTTTATCAGCTTATAGGTAACGTGCCAGTGGAGTCGTCTGCTAGTTCATTTTCTGTATTGAATTCTGGTGCCGATTTTGGTATAGATAATCGCGACAGCTTGGTGAACAATGGCAAGGGGTATAACTATGGTGCAGAGCTGACGATAGAGCATTTTCTGAGCAAGGGTTTTTACTTCCTCATCACTGGGTCGCTCATAAGGTCGAGGTATGAAGGAAGTGATGGTGTGGAGCGCAATACTGCTTTTAATACGGGTCATGTGTTGAATGTACTGGCTGGAAAAGAGTTTAAGGTAGGTAAAAAAGGTAGTGTATTGGCTGTAAATGTAAAGGCTACAACTATTGGTGGCAGATACCTTACTCCGCTCAATTTGGCAGCATCGCAACTTGCTGGTAGTGCTGTATACCGCACAGAGCTTGCGTTTTCAGAAAAACA
>CAMDNC010000098.1 GCA_945902755.1 Flavipsychrobacter stenotrophus | reverse complement strand
CCTCCCTCCTCCATATTTACTTCCATTAGCTTTGCAGTATGCCCATTCGCACACAGAAATACATTGCTTTTCTTTCGGTAGTATTATTTTCGGCAAAGATGGCTGCTTGGGGGCTTACACACTCTGTGACCATCCTTACCGATGCGCTGGAGGGTATAGTGAACATGGTGGCAGGTTTTTTGGGGTTATTCAGTGTGATACTATCTGCACGTCCGAGAGATACCAATCATCCCTATGGTCATGGTAAGGTAGAGTTTATATCATCGGCGGTTGAGGGTACGCTCATCATCATAGCGGGCTGTGTAATAGTCTACGAGGCTATACATCAGCTGCTGTTGCCCCACAGTATCAGCAATTTGAATATAGGGTTGGTAATCATAGCTATTGCAGGAATGATCAATTATCTAGCAGGCAGATATGCAGTGCAGCAGGGTAAAAAGCACAACTCAATGGTCCTGGAGTCAGCAGGTAGCCATTTGCTTACAGATGCTTACTCTACTATAGCAGTGATGATAGGTATTATGTTGCTGCTACTTACCAATAATCGTTTTATGTGGCTGGATAGTGCAGTGGCATTGTTTTTTGCTATTATCACTATCATTACCGGCTACAAGGTATTGCGTAGGTCGTTATCTGGTATGATGGATGAAATGGACATGGATATGGTGGCCAAAATGATAGACGTATTGCAAGAAAATCGTCCGCCACAATGGGTAGACCTGCACAACCTCAGGGTGATACAATATGGTAGCCTGATCCATATAGATGCGCACCTTACGCTGCCTTGGTATCAGCAGGTGGCGGATGCCGATAAAGAAATACATGCTCTCGAAGGGCTTATTCAAGCTAATTTCAGCAATAAGTTAGAACTGTTCATTCACATAGATGGCTGTATGCCTTACCAGTGTAAATTGTGTGCTATGCCCAACTGTGCAGAACGGTTGCAACCGCTGGATGCGCAGCTGAAATGGGATATCAACAATATATGGGAAGATGCTAAGCATGGTAAAAATGCATAGTTGTTGACACCTCGGTTTATTTGAATCTAAAACCATATTTTAACGTATCAGTTACTGCCTTTTGTATAACTTTCAGTTTTTATTACCTCAATTCTTCTAGCAATGAAATTATCTTTTCATGGTGCTGCCAGACACGTAACTGGGTCAAAACATCTACTCAGAATTAATGAAGATAAACAGATATTATTAGACTGTGGGATGTTTCAGGGTATGGGACAGGATACCAATGAGCTTAATGGCAATTGGGGTTTTGAGCCCTCAAAAATTTCGCATGTAGTGCTTTCGCATGCACACATAGACCATATAGGTTTGCTTCCGAAACTGGTTAAAGATGGTTATGCAGGTAAGGTTTATTGCACCCCAGCTACCGCTACGCTCGCTAAAATATTGCTTATAGACTCGGCAAGGATACAAGAAGCCGATGTTATGTATGTGAACAAACATCGCAAAAAGGAAAACCGCGAACTGATAGAACCGTTGTATACAGAAGAAGATGCGGAGAAGGTGTTTCCGTTGTTTGAAACTATACCTTACAACGAGCCTTGTACTTTAGACGAAGGTGTGGAGCTAGTGTACACTGATGTGGGGCATATACTGGGCAGTGCTGCAATAAATCTAAAGATAAGAGAGAACGGCGTCACGACCAGACTGACCTTTAGCGGTGATGTGGGTAGATATAGAGATATGATATTGAGGTCGCCTCAAGATTTTCCTCAGGCGGATTATATTATCATGGAGTCGACTTACGGTGATCGTTTGCACGACTTACAGTCTGCTACCAGCGACCATCTGCTGGAGCACATAGTGAACACCTGCCTAAAGAAAAAAGGAAAATTAATAGTGCCTGCTTTTAGCTTGGGCAGAACTCAGGAGATATTATATTTATTAAACAGACTGGAACTGGAAAACAGATTGCCACCGGTTAACTACTATGTAGATAGCCCGCTGTCGGTGAAAATAACAGAAGCTATAAAGCGTTATCCTGGTTGTTTCAACAGAAGTGTGCAGGCATTGCTGAAAAGAGATAGCGATGTGTTTTCATTTAAGGGGTTGAAACACATACAAGACGTAAAAGAATCGATAAAACTCAATGATACGGAGGAGCCGTGTGTTATCATATCTGCATCGGGCATGGCGGAGGCGGGTAGGGTGAAGCACCACATTGCCAACAATGTAATGAATGAGCGTAACACTATATTGCTAACGGGTTATTGCGAGCCAAGATCACTGGGTGGAAGACTGAAAGCAAATAGCGGAGAGGTAAAGATATTTGGTAAAGCTTTTCCGGTTAGAGCAGATATAGCAGAAATAACCAGCCTAAGTGCTCACGGTGACTATGAAGATATGAGTCAATGGCTATCGTGCCAAGATCCACGGCAGGTGAAAAAAATATTTCTGGTGCATGGCGACTACGAAGTGCAGCAGCGATTTAGAGAAAGATTGGTGAGGAAGGGCTTTGATGATGTGGAAATACCAGAACAGCACCAAAGCTTTGGTATATAACGAATTGTATGGGTGGGAAGCACTAATTACATCACTGCCATATCTTTCCTTATCACATTCAACCTACGAAAATGATATTTCGTTAATTTTGCAACCTTATACACAAACAACATGGGTTTATTCGACAAACTTTTCAAGCGAAATAAAGAACAACAAGAACAGAAGGAAGCGCTTGATCAGGGTTTGCAAAAAACTAAAGAAGGATTTTTCTCTAAACTGGCAAAAGCAGTAGCTGGTAAGGATAAAGTAGACGAAGAGGTGCTGGACCAAGTGGAAGACGCACTGGTTAGTGCAGACGTGGGTGTAGACACCACTGTAGCAATAATAGATAGAATTGAAAAGCGTGTAGCCAAAGATAAATACATTGGCACATCACAGCTCAACGGAATACTGCAAGAGGAAATAATGGGTATGCTAACAGCAGCCCCATCTAATGAGTTTGCAACATTTGATGTGCCAGCAGGGAAAAAACCCTATGTAATACTGGTAGTGGGTGTAAACGGAGTAGGAAAAACTACTACTATAGGTAAGCTTGCTTACAACTTTAAGAAAAATGGGAAAAGTGTGGTGCTGGGTGCGGCAGATACTTTCAGAGCAGCGGCGGTAGATCAACTAACCATATGGAGTGAAAGAGTAGGGGTGCCTATAGTGAAAAAAGAAATGGGCAGCGATCCTAGCTCTGTAGCGTATGATGCTGTGCAGAGTGCCATGGCGCGCGAGGCAGATGTAGTAATAATAGATACTGCAGGTCGCCTACACAACAAGTCTTACTTGATGGATGAACTGGGTAAGATACGTAGAGTAATAAGCAAAAAAATGCCAGATGCACCCCACGAGGTGTTACTTGTGCTAGACGGTAGTACCGGTCAGAATGCTATTGAGCAAGCGAAGCATTTTACTGCGGCAACCGACGTTACAGCGATAGCTATCACTAAACTGGATGGTACTGCCAAGGGTGGGGTAGTGCTGGCTATTGCCAACCAGTTTAAGATACCTGTAAAGTATATAGGGGTAGGCGAAAAAATGGAGGACCTGCAGATTTTCAACAAAGTAGAGTTTGTGGATAGTCTATTCAGCCTCAAGTAGAGTAGTTTCAGTCTTATTTTTTAGTTGTGTTGTAGCTCAGTAGTTGCACCAGCACTTGCGTCCCTTCTGTGGCGGCCATCTCTATAGGCACTACATTATTGTATCTGCTCACGGGTGGTATGTGTTTGTCTATTACATACTTTGTTACACGTTCCGGCACATAATCTACCAG
The DNA here is from genome assembly GCA_945902755.1 of Flavipsychrobacter stenotrophus. Taxonomy (GTDB): domain Bacteria; phylum Bacteroidota; class Bacteroidia; order Chitinophagales; family Chitinophagaceae; genus Nemorincola; species Nemorincola stenotropha_A. The sequence continues at coordinate 10,028 of CAMDNC010000098.1, read as the reverse complement.
CCCAGCGGCAGGGTATACTGCCAGCGAAGTACCTATCAGCACAAATATATCTGCCATATACATTAGTGGTATGGCTTCTTCAATCATAGGCACTGGTTCTTCGAACCAAACTACATGCGGGCGCAGTAGGCTACCATCTTCTGCTTTTTGCCCATGGGCTATATCTGTGGTTATAGGGTATAGTTTGTGAGGGTTCTTCTCGCTGCGCATTTTTGTAATCTCACCATGCAGGTGCATCACTTTTTCAGAGCCTGCTCTTTCGTGCAGGTCATCTATGTTTTGGGTGACAATGTGTACATCATAATGCTGTTGCAGGTTGGCTAGTGCTATGTGAGCGGCATTGGGTTGGGCTGCCAGCACATCTCTACGACGCATATTGTAGAAGTCCTGAACCAGTGCTGGGTCTCTGCGCCAGGCACGGGGAGTGGCTACATCATGTACATTATAGCCTTCCCATAGTCCGTCGCTGTCTCTGAATGTGCGCAGACCGCTTTCGGCACTTATTCCTGCTCCTGTTAGTACCACAATTTTGGGTTTGTTTATCATAGTACTGCTAAGATAAGAATAGAGTTTTATTTGTAGTAGTACGATCATGCCAACTACCGAGAAAATAGGTTTAGCTTGCGCTGTCAATTTTTTTTTGAGTAATGAACATTATCTCTACCAGCAGACTGCATGTAAAACAACTATCTGAGGAGCTACATGCAAGTTTTATACTACAGTTAGTCAATTCCCCCGGCTGGCTCAGGTACATAGGCGACCGCAACATACACTCACTGCAAGATGCTGGGCAATATATATTTAATGGACCGATAGTCAGCTATGCCACTCACGGCTACGGCTTGTGGCTCGTAAAGCGAATAGAAGACGATGCACCTATTGGTATCTGCGGGCTCATAAAACGCGATTATCTTCCTCATCCCGATTTGGGTTATGCTCTGTTGCCACAGTATGAGGGGCAAGGCTATGCAACGGAAGCTGCGGCCGCTGTGATGCAATATGCTAAAGAGGTACTGTCAATACCTATCATTGCCGCTATCACCACCGATGATAATGTGCCATCTTTGCGGCTTTTATTTAAACTTGGTTTCGATTTTATAGGGATGATTTCGCCCCCTCAGCAAGACGAAGAGCTGATGTTGCTGGAGAAAAGATAAACACATCCTCATTACACAAAAACGAAACGGTGATAAGCTGTAGCCTATCACCGTTTTTATAAAAGTTGTAATATATAGATTACCATCCCAGCAGATATGCAAATATCAGTGGTGCTACTATGGTAGCATCGCTCTCTACTATGAATTTTGGAGTGCTGATGTCTAGTTTGCCCCAAGTGATTTTTTCGTTAGGGACTGCGCCACTATAAGAGCCGTAAGATGTTGTACTGTCGCTGATTTGACAGAAGTAACTCCAGAAAGGAACGTCGTGCCATTCTAGATCCTGATACATCATTGGCACTACACATATTGGGAAGTCGCCAGCTATACCGCCACCTATTTGGAAGAAACCGACACCTTTGCCAGCAGAGTTGTTTCTGTACCAGTCTGTAAGCCACATCATGTATTCAATACCGCTTTTCATGGTACTAGGTTTCAGCTCGCCCTTTATACAGTAAGATGCAAAGATATTGCCCATAGTGCTGTCTTCCCACCCTGGTACTATTATAGGGATATTTTTTTCGGCTGCAGCTATCATCCAGCTATGTTTTGGGTCTATCTCATAGTCGGCTTTCATTACCTCGCTCAGCAGCAGTTTGTACATGAACTCATGCGGGAAGTAGCGTTCTCCTTTTTCCTCTGCATCTTTCCATATTTTCACTATATGACGCTGTATTCTGCGAAAAGCTTCTTCCTCAGGTATGCAAGTGTCTGTAACACGGTTGAATCCCTGCTCTAGCAGTTCCCATTCTTCTTGTGGGCTTAGGTCACGGTAGTTGGGTACACGCTTGTAGTGAGTATGTGCCACGAGATTCATGATGTCTTCTTCTAGGTTGGCACCAGTGCAACTAATTATTTGAACTTTATCTTGCCGAATCATTTCTGCAAATGATATACCGAGCTCAGCAGTACTCATGGCACCCGCCAGCGATACCAGCATTTTGCCACCTTCCAGCAGGTGTGTTTCGTAGCCTTTGGCTGCATCTACCAGTGCCGCAGCGTTAAAATGGCGGTAGTGGTGTTGTATAAATTGTGAAATTGGTCCTTTACTCATGATTGTATGTGTTGACTGTTGCAAATATTGTTGTTTTCCTACAAACTAAAAAGCAAGCAGAATATCTGCATGCTTTTTAGTTTTATTCCTTTATCCCTAGTTCGGTTATGCTTGTGACTTTGCAATAAATTTTTTAACCCATTCTGTAGTCACAGACTTCGGACGCTCCAATGGGAAGCCCAAAGCTCTATCCCAGCAAAGGCTAGCCAATACACCAAGCGCGCGAGATACACCGAACAGAACAGTGTAGAATTCTTCTTCTACCAATCCGTAGTGCTTCAGTAATGCACCGCTGTGTGCATCAACGTTTGGCCATGGGTTTTTTATTTTACCAGTACCCTCCAATATTGGTGGTGCTACCTCATATACGTTCCATACAGTTTGCACAGTAGCATCGTCTGGGCAGTGGCGTTTTGCAAATTCCATTTGTGCTGTGAAACGTGGATCTGTTTTGCGCAGAACGGCGTGTCCGTATCCTGGCACTACTTTTCCTTCTTTCAGTGTTTTGTGTATATACTCGCCTATCTGGTCTTTAGTAGGTTGTGCGGTATCGAGCTCTGTACACATTTCTTCTATCCAACGTATCACTTCCTGATTGGCCAAGCCATGTAATGGACCTGCCAAACCTGTCATGCCAGCAGCAAAAGCCAGATAGGGATCGCTTAGAGCTGAACCTACGAGGTGAGTAGCATGAGCAGATACGTTTCCACCTTCATGGTCTGCGTGGATAGTTAAGTACAAGCGCATTAGTTCTTTAAAGCTATCATCTTCAAAGCCTAACATGTGCGCAAAGTTGCCACTCCAATCAAGCATACCATCAGGCTGAATATGAACACCGTTTTTATACTTGCGGCGGTAAATATAGGCAGCAACACGTGGCAAGCGGGCTATAAGGGTCATGGTATCTTCATACACATAATCCCAATATTGTTTTTTGCTGATGCCTTCGTTGTAAGCTTTCGCAAATTTTGATTCAGTTTGCAACGCCAATACAGCAGCGGTAAACTGTGTCATGGGGTGTGATGAAATAGGGAAAGATTCTATAACATCAAATACATGATTGGGTACATGAGAGCGGCGGGCCCAGGTAGCAGATACATGTTCTACGTCATCTTGAGTAGGCACCTCGCCGATCAGCATGAGGTAAAATAGACCTTCAGGTAGTGGTTCGCTACCGCCTTCAACTTTGGGCAAACTTTCGCGAAGTTCTGGAATAGAAAAACCACGAAAACGTATTCCCTCATTTGCATCCAGCAGAGAGGTTTCGGTAACCAACCCTGTAATGCCGCGCATACCCTGATAAACCTGAGCTAGTGTTACATCTTCAATCTTCAGATTGCCATGCTGCTCTAGGATGCTCTTAATTTCTTTATTCTGCTCGTCCGCCTTAACTTTAAAAAGGTCTTTAATGTAACCCATAGATTATATTTATTCAGTATCAGTAATCTTTTTAACGCAGACAAAGGTAATAAAAGACTGTATCAATTATGTGAAAAAAGAATTAAATCCAATGGGTTTTATGTTAAGAAATATTGAAAAAATTTCAATCAAGCTATAGGTTGGTACGTAATGTAGCAAGATGTTGTTTAAGCAATTTAACGAGTATGCTAATGTCTAAAATTCAGGTTGTTATAGCTGCCGAAACTTGATCTTTATTCTATTTAGTTGCCTATCGTTATTGCTGTGTTTTTAAAACCGTTTGTGGCAATAGATTAAGCTTATAGCTGAAGCAGACAAAGCGTATAGATGGTTTCAAAAAATATCTGAAATTTAATGTTGTGGATGTGGAAAACGCTCTTATCTTTGCACTCTCTTAAAAAATCAGACGGAGCGTAAAACGGCTTTCATGAAGTATTAAGTGAGAAGTTCTTAATAAAAAAGGGGAGCATAGCTCAGCTGGTTCAGAGCATCTGCCTTACAAGCAGAGGGTCCGCGGTTCGAACCCGTGTGCTCCCACACAAAAAGGGTTTCAAACGAAATTTGGAACCCTTTTCTATTTTTAGAGGCAAGATTCTGCCAATAGAAATTAGCCCCAATAGAAGTTCTTAAGTAAATAAGGGAGCATAGCTCAGCTGGTTCAGAGCATCTGCCTTACAAGCAGAGGGTCCGCGGTTCGAACCCGTGTGCTCCCACACAAAATGGGTTTCAAACGAAAGTTTGGAACCCTTTTTTATTTTTGCGAAATATTGCAGCTATTTTCAGTTCAAGTTGAATAGTTGGGTGGGTAAAAGCCGATAAAATAGACTGTTAGGTGAAAAGACGACTCAATTTGCGACTTTTTCAATCCTTTTGTTTTTGGGAAATGCAACTATAATGCGTTGGCTGAGAAATAGACTATCAAGCAATTAGGGTGTTGATTTTTTATAGTAGTGGATATGTTTGCGGGCTAATTGTAGGTTGAAGTGAATAGGTTACTTTGAAGAAATTAGAGCGTTCCAGATGCTCTTCGGAATTTCATGCTGGATTTTATACAACTGCTGTAATGAATTTTCTCTCATTTCGTCCAAACCGTTCTCTTTGTAAAACATAAATCTTAAGTAATATGTCCAAAATTTTATTGTTACATCATTATCTTTTTCAAGGATTAGAGTTTTCGAAATGTCAATATTCCTAAACGAGTTATCTATGATGCTTTTAGAGAGTAGTTCATATAGAGCGATTTCTACGTCTTGAGTTACACCAATTGTACAAAGACGTTGGAATCTTTTTCTATCAGTAAACATAAGGCCCGTTTTTTCAGGAATTGTTGTTGCAAGAAATAAGCCGAACGAGATTAATGCTGTTAAAGCAAAGAAAGAATTATAGGCACTATCAAACTGAAGAAAAACTAGAGCGCAACCAATGAAAAACAAGAAAGAAAAAATGGGTCCGGCTAGAAGTATTTTAGCAAATGATTTCGGGTTAATGTCAGATTCTGTTAAGGGTGCTGTTGCGGCAACGCCTCCGAAATAAGCAGGATTCTTGTTAAAAAAAAATTTTGTTTTACCATCTTCATCTTTTATCCCCAAAAATGCAACTACAAAAAGTTTAAATTTTTGTCCCAAATATAGTCCCATTAGTAAATGGCCCGATTCATGTATGAGTATTGCGGTGATAGGTGCAATGATAAGCACAGGGAAATAAATGATTGCTTCATTGCGGTTTCTTGGTAGAAACTTGTCGATATATTTTTGGTCTACGAAAAAGTAGACAAAGGTAAAAATAGCCAAACTTAGCAGCGCACCGGATAGTCCCGAAATTATGTTTTTACTCATTTCAAGAATGCATTGATTGAGTACAAAATTAACAGATATCAATTTATCGAACGTGTAAAGTGCGAATTAAGTTGAAGTGAGCTGGAAGTGAATTGTAGCGAAGAAAAAGAAACAACAAAGTATAAAAAAGGGCCGCTATTTGCGACCCTTTTGCTCCCCCTCCCCGACTTGAACGGGGGACCCCATGATTAACAGTCATGTGCTCTAACCAACTGAGCTAAGGAGGATTGTTCCGTTTTGGGATTGCAAAAATAGCAAGAAATTCGTTCCTGCAAAACTTTTTTTTAGCTTTCACCACATATTTTTTGTTGCAAATTGTGGGTAATTTTTTTCGTAACTAACGTATCAACGTTACGTCGCCTTTTACTTGCCCTTCTACCCCAAATCTGTCGATAAACACTATCTGCCAGTAGTACACACCCAATTCGGCGGGTTTGTTGTTGTGGGTGCCATTCCAACCATTTTCTATGCTTTCACCATAAAATACTTGTTCTCCCCAGCGGTTAAATATCCTAAAGTATTTGAGATTGCGGTACCCTACAGCTAATGGTCTGAAAAAATCATTCAGCCCATCTCCATTGGGCGTAAAAGCGGTGGGTAGTGTGAAGGATGCATTATTGACCACCCAAACTCTTATGGTGTCGTAGCCGTAACAACCATAGTCGCTGCGCACAAACACAGAATAAGTATAGTAACCTGTGTCGGGAAAATTTCCTAGCGGATTAGCAATAGCAGTATCAGACAGTCGGGTAGCAGGTGACCACGCATAGGTGGTACCGCCCTGCGCCTGAAACTGAATGGTTTCACCTCGCACAATTATTGTGTCATCGCCTGCGAAGGGTTTAAAGTTCTGTACTACTACTCGGCTCAGCGATGTATCAACGCAATTTTTTATGTTTTCAGATATCATTACCACGTTAAATGTACCTCCTGTATTGAAGGTGTGCGTGGGGTTTTGTTGGGTAGAAGTATTACCATCACCAAAGTTCCATTTCCAGTATAAGATGGGTTTTATAGTAGCTATCGTTTGGTCTGTAAAGGTGATAGGCGAGCCTGGACAGTATACGCCACTATCCGTAAAATTGGTGAAGAATCGTGGATAGATTTTCACAAGACGGGTGATGCTGTCTGGGCAAGTAGTGCCGGGGTTGACCACTAGCTTAACAGTGTAGGTGCCAGTGTCGGGGTAAGTATACGATGGTTGAAAATCAGTAGAAACATCATCACCAATTTCGGGTACGCCAAAATCCCACCTGTAGTTAAAACCGCCCTTGCTAGTATTAACAAAGTTGACGTTGTAATCTTTGCAATTAATAATGTAAGTATTGGGGACATCGGTGAACAAAGGGATGTCTGCTACTACAACTTTTGAGCAGTCTGTCACTACAAATTGAAATTCGCGTTTTACGGTATTGATGATAATTCCGTTTCTCCACTCTGAGCAGCAAATTGTAACCAAAAAACGACCTATACGGTTAGGGGTTCCTGTTATGATACCAGACACTGGGTCTATTTGTATGACAGGAAAACCATTGATTGGGTTCTGGTAGGTATAAGAGGGTGCATATACAACAGACACAAAAGGAGGTGGAGAAGCTATTTTAGGTTTTATATCTGCACCGGTTGCACCTTCTTCAGCCACACAAAATTCGTAAGAGAGTGAGTCGCCGTCGGCATCGCTAGCGGAGTTGTCGTAGTAAAGCGGATTGTTTATGCAGATGATTTGGGGTGGATAGTTTTTAAAAACGGCACTATTATTGGGCGTAGCAGAAGGTGGTATGTGGCAATAGTACGTTGCACCTTCATCACCGGGGTTGAGCACGTTCAGAATGCTAGCATTTCGGCAGCAGCGCTGGTATACAACTACATAGCCAGTAGTGGAGGGAGGGAGGTAGTATGTTTTCTCAAATTTTTTCCGGAGCAGGCATAAGTTGGGTATTTTAGTAACGCAATCGTTGCTGAAATTGGGCGGTACCTGTATTGCGCCATCAGAGGTCGGGTTGGAGTTGTAAAATATGTTCGTATCGAAACGGTATGGTATTACACTGCCGTCGTCTCTGTAAACTGTAAAGTGAGCAGGATTGTCTTGTGCGATAGCATCCAATACTCCTTCGTTACAATCTTGGTAGATATACAGTGTGACCGTGTATTTCTGCCTAAGTTGAGAGTTAATGATAGTGTCGCCTTGATACTTATAGATGAAGTCACCACCTACGATGTGAGAAGCCCAAACGGCGTTGCCAGTGAGCGATAGTAGAAAAATCAGTATTGTTACAATCCGTTTTTTCATTCGGTTTCAGGGTGTAATTGATAGCAGTAACCGCTGAATGTACTCAGGTCGGCTATAAGCTGAGCTGGAAGCTCGATGGTGCTTATATGACCGCAATCAGTATATAAAGTTACAAAATTAATAGGGCAATTGTGGCATTCAGTTAAGTTTTTAGTAAAGTTTATGATATTATCTTTTTCTCCTATTATCCATTGCACTGGGTAGTGGGCTGAGGCTATGGTAGCCGAGTGGTCTGGTCGGGCAATCATTGCTTCATAAAAGTTGAGCATGCCCTCTGTGCTTACCTCCATGCCTGCTTCTGCTTTGTGCTTTACTATAAGCGGATGTACAGCTCTGAAATTATCGGCAAATAGGTTTGCTGTCATCTGTTTTACAAATATTTCTTTACCTCCGTTGCGTATTAGCTCCATGGCTTTGAGGCGTGTAGCTTTTTTCTCGGGGTCGTCAGCGGTGGCAGTAGAGTGTATAAGCGATAGGCCGCGTACCATGTTTGGGTATTGTGCAGCAAATGCTAGTGCGGTGTAGCCTCCCATAGAGTGTCCAGCAAACACAGCATCATCAAAGCCCTCAGTGCGTAGCATTCTTTCGATATGCGTAGCCATTTCTGGTAGCATCATGGGGTGTGGCAGTGAGCTATAGCCACTGCCCGGCAGGTCTGGTACTAATACAGTGTATGAGGCAGATAGTTGTGCAGCTATATGGTGCCATATAGCACCACTATCGGGGAAGCCATGCAGCAATACTAATGCTGGTCCAGTGCCGGTTTTGCGATAATACATCTGGTAACTCATGGCGATCATTTAGTAGTGTTATGTCTGAAAATAGAAAAGTGTACTATTAGCAGTGCCAGCAATAGTGGCCAAAGTTCTGGAATGATGCATTGTACTTTTGCAAAATGTAGGATAAACGAAACTAGGATAAGCACTATAGCTATGAGCGAATATCGGCTCCTGCCTTTGGGGCGGGCAAAAGCCACCACAATATTGAGTGGTAATGCCCACAGTAGATTGAAGTTGTTGCTGCACCCCTGATGGTCTGTGGCAAACCACATGGTAAGTATAATGAAACCCAATAGGCCAGTAGAGAATAGTATAAGGAAATTGGCTATTCTGCCCGCTATGCGGAACTTGGGAATAGTGATGCCTACCAATGCGAACACTAGCAGCAGGCTTGTAAGGAGCATTGGTACATTAGCACCTGCTGGCACGTGAGGGCTACCATCAAGCAGTAGCTGGGGAGGGGTAGCTATTTGTTTGCCTTTCAGGGTGGCTTTCGCTAATCCATCTCGCAGATAATCGGGTAGAAACATAATATCGGTGTTAGACATTATCTGGTCTATTTTGCTACCCAATAGTATGTTTACACCGATACGCTCCCAGTGTTTGCGATAGAAGTATTCATTTATTATGTCTCGGAAAGTATATTCTTTGGTCGCTGGTAGCGCTTTACCGTAAGCAAAGTCATTGCCTAGCGCAGATGGGAAAATATCTCGGAGACGGGTAGCGCAATTGTCAAAAAAGAAGTCGTATTTATAATTTCTGTTTTCGGGTAGCGCGTTAATACGCAAGTAATTATTGATTTCATCTTTTTTGTTGCTGGGTATGAGTAATACTTGTTCCTGCACGCTGCGACCATATTCTTGGTACTCGGCCAAAAAATCGGGGAAGAGATTAGTAGCTACATAGTACAGCAACTTGCCCCGCATAAATTTCATTTCGAAATTTTCGTCATAGCCGTTAAACATGCCATAGTTATATACTACATCACCTAGTGGGCCACTAATATTACTATCGACTATGCGGAGGGCTGTGTGTCCAAATGTCTCATATACCTGATCGCCAGTGCCACAGGTAAGCAAACTTATACGAAGACGACTTTGTGTCTGTGGGGTGGTGTCGGCAGGGGCAATAACAGGCTGCGCCTTCATAGGTAAAAAAGCTAGAAGGCTACATATGGATATTAATACCTTTTTTGTCATGACACAAAATAACGAAAGACTATACTAACGTGTAGTAAATAATATGGTAGAGGTGATGTAAATTTAATATTTCAGGGTATTATCTACCTGGCATTTAGGTCGTTGGTATTAATCGTACTGCTACCATCAGTAGCAGTAACAGCGCCGAATGGAAAGTTACTTGCCGCCACAGAACAGTGCCGGAGTAAAGGTATTGCAGGTAGGCATCGGAGCAATTATTACTATGTAGTAGCCTTTAATAATGTCAACCAGATCATGATAGCTGATACTATCTGGATTTGGAAATTTCTAGTCA
>CAMDNC010000097.1 GCA_945902755.1 Flavipsychrobacter stenotrophus | reverse complement strand
CTGCTAGCATTAATGCAGACAAAATGATTATGTTCAGTATTCGCACATTCATCAACCAGCATTTTCTCATAGGTCTCAGTTGTTTTTTCGAATCTAATACATTTGTGAATATGTACAAAATTAGGCTATCCTAATTATTATATTTAGCTTTGCCTTCCAAATGGCAAAAGAAGATTTAGACAAATCCCTCAGTGAGGTACACGGTCAGGTCAATCCTTCGCTGGCAAGTGGAAAGTGGAAGAAGATTTTTGCGTTCTTTGGACCCGCATATCTAGTTAGTGTTGGGTACATGGATCCAGGAAACTGGGCAACAGATATAGCTGGTGGCAGCCAATTTGGGTATGCGCTCATATGGGTACTGCTTATGAGCAACATGATGGCACTGCTGCTGCAATCTCTTAGTGCAAGACTCGGGATAGTGCAGGGTAGGGACTTGGCCCAATGCAGCAGAGAGGTATATCCTGCCTCAGTCAATTTCGTACTATACATACTTGCTGAGATTGCTATTGCAGCTTGCGACCTAGCTGAAGTGTTAGGAATGGCTATCGGGCTAAACTTACTATTCGGGCTACCTCTTATTTGGGGGGTAATTATTTCTTTGCTCGATACCATATTGCTTTTATACTTGCAAAAACTAGGAATGCGAAAACTTGAAGCATTTATAATATCCCTAGTGGCTGTAATAGGTGGTTGTTTTCTGGCAGAGATGGTTATGGCAAAACCTGACTTATCTATGGTAGTGAAAGGATTTTCGCCAAGCTTGCCAGGTAGCGGTGCACTGTTTATTGCTATAGGTATAATAGGTGCTACCGTGATGCCACATAATCTATATCTGCATTCAGCTCTGGTGCAAACCAGAAAAATAAGTGTCGATAAGGAATCTATAAAAAAAGCAATCAAACTCAATAATATTGATAGCGCAATTGCTTTAAATCTTGCCTTTTTTGTCAACGCTGCAATTCTAATACTTGCTGGCGCGGTGTTTTATACTTCGGGGCACAATGATGTGGCATCTCTGCAAGACGCGCACAGACTGTTGGCTCCTTTGCTGGGCAACAAAATGGCCCCCATACTGTTTGCAGTAGCATTGATTGCAGCTGGGCAGAGTTCTACGATCACTGGCACATTAGCTGGACAAATAATTATGGAAGGCTATTTGCGATTGCGCATTAATCCAGTCTTTCGCAGAATCATTACTCGTATGTTGGCTATTGTGCCGGCTGTTATAGTATTGCTAGTAGCAGGCGACTCTATGGTAGACCAAATGCTTATTTTTAGTCAGGTTTTACTAAGTATGCAACTTGCTTTTGCAGTTATACCTTTAATACATTTTGTAAGCGATAAAAGTAAAATGGGTGATTTTGCCATAAATATACCTACCAAAATTGCCGCCTGGGTAATTGCTGCGATCATTATAGTGCTTAATCTGAAGTTATTTCTCGATACTGTTGCACAATGGATGAGTAGTAGCAATAGTATTGGGATAACGGTATTATTGGTGGCATTGGTAGCTTTAGTAGGTATATTACTCCTTGTTACCATCATTTACCCTTTGATACAAAGAAAAAGACAGGCAGAAATTAATATTCATAACAACATTGCGAAGGCAATTGCTGCACCTTTAGCTCCATTTAAGCGTGTGGGAGTGGCAGTTGACTTTACAGATAGCGACAGTATTGCCATGCAATACGCTATACAGTTGGGGGCTGATAATGCGCGTTTTGTGCTGATACACGTGGTTGAAAGTGCTTCGGCCAGATTAATAGGCAATGAAGCACATGACTACGAAACACGAAAAGACAAACTACACCTTGACGAATATGTAGAAATGTTTTCTAAAAAGGGACTATCAGCAGTGGGGGTATTAGGTTATAAGGAGAGGGCTGCTGAAATAGCAAGGTTAATAAACGAAAATGACTGTGATTTACTGATAATAGGAAGTCATGGCCATAAAACAGCAAAGGACATAATTTATGGGGAAACTGTAAACACGGTGCGTCATATGGTCAAAGTACCAGTGTTCATAGCTAGATAGCTAGTTTGTCAATATTTTATTGAATTTTGACTTTTTCTCTTTATTGGCGTCATTTGGCAAATTAAGTAAAGTACCTATCATTAAAGCAATGCCGATCAATAAAATACAAACAGATGAAAAGCGCTGAACATATATTATTTTTCTTGCCGTAAGAAGCTTTTTAATCCTATTTGCAAGGAATACTTTTGAAAAGTCTATGCCTAAAATAATCACCAATGCCGTACCAAAAAGTATAAGTCTATAAAACCCATCTTTACTGGCCGTAATAGTAACTGCTCCAAGCCATGTAATGAGCACTCCAGGGTTTAATGTATTTACCAAGAAGCCACTTAACCATATCTTAGCAACGTCACCATTGGTTATGGTAAGCTGCGGAGCTGATGGGCGTTTGGGTTTAAGTTTTTTGAGGAGCCCTGCAGTACCAATAGCCATTAATGCTACTGCCCCACCTATTCCTATATGTTTCTGATATGGTTCCAAATAATGTAACCACCCGGCTGCTACATTGGCTACCAGTACATAAAGCGCATCACTAATTGAAACACCCAATACAAAAGCGAGTCCAGCTTTATAACTAAAATTAAGGCTGTATCTAATGATGGCAAATAGAGTAGGACCTACCGATATGGCCATAAACAGCCCTACTAATACACCCTTTATTATCGCATCTATTACGTACATAATCAGTGGCAAGTTAAGTAAATTTAAGCCAAAAGAGATCGTATTTACCTCATCATATCACATGATATTGGTTAGATTAGGTAAGCAATAAGCTGAATAATATTGTAATTATCTCTTCTGCTAATAAGCCCTTTCCATTATCTTTGTCGACCTGTTTTTAAAGTGAACTACTAAAATTTTATTATCATTATGCAATTACCTGGTCAAACAAATTTTTATAAAGGGAAAGTTCGTGATGTGTATACTATCAACGATAAGTATATGGTGATGATGGTAAGTGACCGGATCTCTGCTTTTGATGTAGTATTGCCGAAATCAATACCCTATAAAGGGCAAGTGCTTAATCAAATAGCTGCCCAGTTTTTGGAAGCAACAAAAGATATAGTTCCCAATTGGCTGATAAACACTCCATTACCTAACGCAACAATAGGTTATAAATGCGAAACTTATCCGGTAGAAATGGTAGTAAGAGGCAACCTTACAGGTCATGCATGGCGTACTTATAAATTAGGGAAACGTGAGCTGTGCGGAGTTGCATTGCCTGAAGGCATGAAAGAGAATGATTTTTTTCCATCGCCCATACTCACGCCTAGTACAAAGGCGCACGAAGGGCATGATGAAGACATATCTCGCGATGAGATTATTAATAGAGGCTTGGTGTCGCAAGCTGAATATGAGCAACTAGAAAAATACACGCTTGCACTATTTGAAAGAGGTAAAGAAATTGCCAAAGACCGTGGACTTATATTGGTAGATACAAAATATGAATTTGGTAAAATAGGGGACACCATTTATTTGATTGATGAAATACACACACCAGATTCTTCACGTTATTTCTACACCGAAGGTTTTGAAGAACGTCAGAAAAAAGGTGAACCTCAAAAACAGCTATCTAAAGAATTTGTAAGGGAATGGTTGATGAATAATGGATTTCAGGGCCTGGAAGGTCAACATATTCCAGATATGACTGAAGATGTAATTGGCAGTATATCAGAGCGTTATATAGAGCTATATGAAGTAGTGACTGGGAAAACGTTTGTGAAACATGATGTAAACTACAAAGATCAGCAGCGAAAACTAGAAGAAGCCTTGGCTAAATTGAAATAAGAAATATTATTATATTTTATAAACGAATCTAAAAGTTAATTAACCAATTTTATATCATGGAATTCAGGATTGAGAAAGACACAATGGGTGAAGTAAAAGTACCCGTATCAGCTTATTATGGTGCACAAACACAGCGCTCTATTGAGAACTTTAAAATTGCTCAGGACATTAATAAAATGCCCAAGGAGATAATTAAAGCTTTTGCTTATCTGAAAAAAGCAGCTGCTATCACAAACAATCAGTTAGGTGTGCTACCTCAGGAAAAATCAGACCTAATAGGTATAGTATGTGATGAGATATTAGAAGGAAAACTTGATAATGAGTTTCCGCTTGTGGTATGGCAAACAGGCTCTGGAACACAAAGTAACATGAACGTTAATGAAGTAATAGCCTATAGAGCTCATGTAATAAATGGTGGTCAGCTTACGGATAAAGATAAATTTATTCACCCTAATGATGATGTGAACAAGTCACAATCTTCAAATGATACTTTCCCAACAGCAATGCATATTTCAGCTTATAAAATGCTGATAGATGTAACAATACCTGGTATCACTAAGTTGCGTAACACGCTGGCTGCTAAGTCGAAAGAGTTTATGCACGTTGTAAAGATTGGTCGTACCCACTTTATGGATGCTACACCACTTACAGTAGGCCAGGAGTTGAGCGGATATGTATCTCAGCTCGATCATGGTCTTCGTGCTATCAATCATACTTTGGCTCACCTTAGCGAACTTGCACTTGGTGGTACAGCTGTAGGTACCGGTATCAACACACCTAAAGGTTATGCTGTAAAGGTGGCAGAAAACATAGCTAATCTTACTGGATTACCATTCATCACTGCCGAAAACAAGTTTGAGAGTCTTGCAGCGCACGATGCAATTGTAGAAGCACATGGTGCACTCAAAACTGTAGCCGTTAGTCTAATGAAAATTGCTAACGATATTCGCATGCTTAGCTCAGGTCCACGCTCAGGGATAGGTGAGTTGTTCATTCCAGATAACGAACCAGGTTCTTCTATCATGCCCGGAAAAGTTAATCCTACACAGTGCGAAGCATTGACAATGATTGCAGCACAGGTTATGGGAAATGATGTAACTATCGGCATAGGTGGCTCCAATGGTCACTTCGAATTGAATGTGTTCAAACCAGTAATGATTTTCAACTTCTTGCATAGTGCTCGTCTTATAGGTGAAGGTTGCGTATCATTTAACGATAAGTGTGCAGAAGGTCTTGCACCACTAGAAGATAACATTCGCAAGCATGTTAATAACTCATTGATGCTGGTTACAGCACTCAATACTAAAATCGGTTATTACAAAGCTGCAGAAATCGCACAAACAGCTCACAAACAAGGAAAAACTTTAAAACAAACAGCTATAGATCTAGGTTATGTAACTGCTGAAGAATTTGATCTTTGGGTTGATCCAAAAGATATGGTGGGTGAAATCAATTGATTTCATTTTGGTTCATTGTTGTTTTTCTGGGCGCACCTATAGTGCGCCTAGATTTTTATCGACCGTTTTTACTGTTAGGGGTGGAGTGAATCCTGCCATGGTGTTTTTCCTTATAAATGAATTCAATTCACTAGGTTTAAAAGATAGTCTGCTATACTTAACATAATGTAAATTATGGAACAAAATGATAGAACCAAAAAATTGAAATAAGTATCAAACGAAAAAGTGCTTTATAGAAAGAGAAACGAGCACAATTTTTAGTTTAGGCAATTCAACAGCGTCGAATAAGTATCTGGCAAGTATAATTTATAAAATTACCAACATTACAATGCTTAAAAAGGTGCATTTTTGCAAGAAATATGAAAATGGTAATTGATACCATTTTATGACTCCCAATTGGGCATGAAAAAACTAGATTGGTATATTGTAGGAAAATTTCTAAGTACTTTTTTTTTCGCCATAATGATATTGGCAGTAATCTCTTGTGTTATAGATTATTCAGAAAAAGTAGATAACATCGTATCTAAAAAAGCACCATTTTGGGTAGTTGCCAACTATTACAAAAACTTTATTCCCCACATCACTGCCCTACTCTTTCCTTTGTTTATATTTATAGCAACCATATTTTTCACTTCCAAATTGGCATATAAGTCTGAAATTATAGCCATCTTATCGTCTGGGGTATCATTTACAAGGTTTCTCAGACCTTATATGATAGGTGGTGGGTTTCTATGCCTTGTTTCGCTAGTATCTAACCATTACATTATTCCCGTTGCCAACAAACAACGTATTGACTTTGAGAACACCTATATCAATGATGGAAACTATAAGTATGCTCAAGACAATTTACACTTAGGCATAGCGCCAGGTACCTATGTATATCTACAAAGTTTCAACTTTAATAACTACATGGGCAATCGCTTTTGTGCGGAAAAAATGACCGGTACATTGCTCAAAGAAAAACTAATGGCGGACTATGTGACCTATGACACCATTAAGAAAACATGGAATTTGCACAATGTAGTCATTCGCACTAATGATACCTTGCACGAGAAAATTGTGAAAATACCCGAAATGACTATTAATTATCCTTTTTCGCCCAAAGACTTGAATAGAGGAGATGCAATAAAAGAAGCATTGACCACCCCACAACTGAAAAAACACATAGCAGAAGAACAACTCCGAGGCCAAGAAAATCTCAACACTTTTTTCATTGAAAAAGAAAGACGTACAGCGCAACCGTTTGCAGGTTTTATACTTACCATCATAGGAGCTTGTATTGCCAGCCGAAAAATTCGTGGAGGTAGTGGATTTCACTTGGCATTGGGTATTGCACTAAGTGCAGTTTACATTTTGTTTCAGCAAATAGCCACCACATTTGCTACAAAATCAAACCTTGACCCACTGATTGCTGTATGGATACCAAATGCAATATTTGCTGTAGTTGCCTACCTATTATATCTAAGGCAGTCAAAATAACATTAAGCATTCTCCCTAATTGACACTTATGCTTGTACCCTATTTAAGGGAATATGTGATAAGCAAGCTACCCAAATTTTTCTCTAAACTCCAAGTACTTTTAGTGCAGATTTTGCAGCGACTTGGCCCGCATCTTTTTTGTTATAGCCAGTGCCGGAGACTATTATTTCGCCATCTATTACAATTCCGACAGTAAATAATTTACGTGTACCTTCATTGGTTTCACTAATGGTATCAAAGACTAATTGTTTACCATTTCTTTGAGCCCAGCTTAACAGTTGATTTTTGTAATTGGTATCAGTGCTCTCCATAGTATCTAAATCTATATAGATCCGTATTATTTGATGGAGGATGAATTTTCGGGTTTTAATAAAGCCCTGATCCAGGTAAACAGCGCCAATAAGAGCCTCTAGCGCATTGCCAAATATATGACTACGGCTAAGACCTCTATCATTCTGATTGTATTGAACTAATTTATTTAGCCCCATTCTAAGTGCTACATTGTTCATCGTTTCTCTACGTACTATACGAGAGCGAAGTTCTGTAAGAAACCCCTCAGGCTGATATGGATACTTTTTGAAAAGGTATTCGGCTACTATTGCGCCTAAAATGGCGTCACCCAAAAACTCTAAACGCTCGTTACTATCAGTTGCATCTTCAGGCTTTGACCGATGCATGAAAGCAAGCTTGTAATAATCTACGTACTTAGGTCTGAACCCAAGTATATGTTCCAATTGCATGAGCAATTGTTTATCGTCAGAGGAGTTATTTAAGATGCGATTAAGTAGCCGCCGCAATTTAATCAGATGGTTTTTTGAAAATAACTGACGCATTATGACCACCAAAACCGAACGTGTTGCTTAAAGCAGCATTCACAATCCTCTTTTGAGGTTGACTGAAAGTAAAATTAAGTCTTGGATCGAATGCAGGATCATCAGTAAAGTGATTAATGGTAGGCGGAATGGTATCATGTACTGTAGCCAAAATACTAGCTATTGCCTCAATAGCGCCAGCAGCACCCAGCAAATGACCAGTCATCGACTTTGTTGAACTGATATTTACTCTGTATGCATGTTCACCAAACACTCTCTGTATAGCTGTTATCTCGCTAATATCGCCAAGAGGTGTAGATGTACCATGTACATTTATATAATCAATTTCTTCAGGTTTCATTCCAGCATCAGCAAGTGCATTCTTCATTACATTGTATGCACCCAACCCTTCTGGATGTGGAGCTGTAAGGTGATATGCATCGGCACTTAAGCCACCACCCGCCAATTCGGCAATGATATTTGCGCCACGACGTTTGGCATGTTCAAATTCTTCCAGCACTATAGCTCCTGCACCTTCACCCAATACAAAACCATCCCTATTCAAATCGAAAGGGCGACTTGCAGTGAGGTAATCGTCATTGCGCTCAGATAGCGCCTTCATAGCATTGAAACCACCTATGCCGGCCTCAGTTACTACTGCTTCAGAGCCACCACAAACAAACGCATCAGCTTTGCCGAGACGTATGTAATTGAAGGCGTCAATGAGCGCATTTGTAGATGATGCGCAGGCACTAACAGTAGAAAAATTAGGACCACGAAAACCATATTTCATTGAAATATGACCAGAGGCAATGTCCAATATTAGTTTGGGTATGAAGAAAGGATTGAAACGCGGCGTACCGTCTCCGGCAGCAAAGTTTTTCATCTCTTCAATAAAGGTAATCATACCGCCAATGCCGGAACCCCATATCACACCTACGCGGTCGTGATCAATACCAGCATCTGTAAGCCTAGCCGAACGTACAGCCTCGTCAGCTGCTACTAAGGCTATCTGTGAGAAGCGGTCTAATTTTCGAGCCTCTTTGCGTTCAAAATGATTCTCAGGATTAAAATCCTTCAGCTCGCAAGCGAACTTGGTTTTGAATTTAGTTACATCAAATTGCTTGATGAATCCGGCGCCCGAAACGCCATTAACCAACCCATCCCAATAAGAAGGTATGTCATTGCCTAATGGCGTCAGGGCTCCGAGGCCCGTAACGACAACTCGTTTTAACGTCAAGTTCATCTAACGATTTTCAGTTACAGAAGTGGATTTGTACAAAATTACTTTACGTGTTCTTCCAAGTAAGCAATAGCCTGACCAACCGTAGTAATGGTTTCAGCCTGCTCGTCAGGAATAGAGATATTGAATTCTTTTTCGAATTCCATTATCAGCTCAACGGTGTCGAGCGAATCAGCTCCCAGATCGTTGGTAAAACTCGCTTCAGTGTTCACTTCTGATTCGTCAACACCCAATTTGTCCACGATAATTTTCTTAACGCGATTTGCAATTTCAGACATAGTTAATGCGTTTAAATTTTATGCTGCAAAAATATACTTTTTGAGATAACGAGGAAGGATTATTTTATTTAGTTTGAAACTTTTTATCAACATTGTATGAATTGAATGTTGGCAAGTTTAGTAATAAGCTATTTCTCTACGCTCTATTACTATTTCTTTACCGTTTTCTATCATAGTTCGGCTTAGTAAATTTCTTTTATTGTCATACACATTGTTATACTTTACTAGTTTTTGTTTCACTCCATCCCCTGAGTAATATATTTCTTCTGCAATAGTTCCATTTTCATCATAAAAGGAGACTACTTTTTTATCAATTTGTCCGTCTCCATTGTAGTTACATTCCTCTATTACTCTACCCAAACTATCATATCCATAGGTGTTCTTAACCTGCATACCATAATGCAATATGGTTTCTTCAGTCAAATGATTGCTGCTGTCATATAAAAACAATGTTTTTCTTGTAAGGATCATATCTGCATCAAATGTTTCTTCTAAAATAGCATTGTTCCTACTATCATACTTCCACTTAGCAACGTTGATAGTGATATCCTCTGCATTTTTCGTAGTTTCTTTGATCAAATTCCCCCTATTATCGTAAGTAAATTCGGATTTAATAAACAATAGGCCTTCAGCATTGTAGTTTTTCATCAATAGCTCTTTGCCATTTTCATCATATGTATACAAATTTGCAAACTGAAATTTGCCTGAAGGAGAATAATTACGCTCTTCTGCTAAAGTTCCATCATCATTATATTTGTAAGATGACCTACTAGTTTGGATTTTGTTTGCATCAAATACTAATTCTTTAACAAGTCTACCCTGTACGTCATAATTACGCAGGAATTTTGCTCCTGTTTTTACGTTAAAGCCAGTACTGCTAACGTCAGTATAATTGTACTCTACAATCGTTTTTATACGTCCTTTATAGCCTGCTGTAATAATTATTTCAGGTGAATGCTGTGCAAGAATAATTGGTGGCAGTAGAAATAACAACGTGGCACACGAAACTATTCTATATAATGGGCTGATCATAAAATACAAATTGGTGCAGGATTGAGATAGTGAAGATATAAAATAGTAGACAATGGCAACCAACTAATATACCAATTCTCGTTCTATGATAGCTCGTGGTACTTTATTTTTGTAGGTGATACGTACTAGCCAATTGCCGTTGTTGTCGTACTTACTGTACTCGTGTGTGGTAGTAAACTGCAAAGCCTGATGAGAGTCGTATTCCCGCTCTTCTATTTCATTTCCTTTCTTATCGTACTTAATATTTGATTTTAAAAAAAGATGCCCGAATTGATTGTACCTATCATAAACGATTCTATTTCCGTTGAGGTCATATTTCCCTTTTCCGCTCATAAAAAGTGTACCGGAAGGATCAAAGTTCAATTCCTCTGCCTCATTACCAGCTACATCATACTTGTAAGTTGTCGTCACATTAAGACCGCCATCCCCTCTGTAACGTTTAATATCTATCAGTTTACCACTGTCATTGTAGTTAAATAATGACCTTGACATTACAGTACCCTCAGGAGAGTAGGTAATATACTCATATCGGTTTCCGGCTTGGTTGTATTTGCATACGCTCTTCACCTTTAAACCCTCTTTTATTGCATCTTTACTATCGGGCTGTACACTGTATTCTAATTCTGTTACAATTTTTACATCACCTTTAAGTTTGTATCTTTTCAAGTCATTCTTCTGCTGACCAAAAACGGATGATGCATTATAAACAATAACAGTAAATACAATAAAAATTTTGCACACACTACTCATGATTGTATAACTGGTGTGAATTCGTAAGATTCAAATTTAGTAAAGAAATAACACTACTATGTAGTAACAGTAGTGTTTTAACTCAAAATTCAGATATACATACTTTCTAAAAGGAGCCGTACTGCATCACTGTAATAACTTCAGCATTTATTATTTGCAGCGCTACATCCGTAGGCAATTCTGCATCAGTTTTGGATATCATCTCCAATATTCTTGCATGGAGCTCGCTGGCGTGTGCATCAGGATTTAGGGTCTGAGACACTCTATTTATCATGTTCAGTTCTTGTTCTTTCACGTTTTTTACAGTTTCCCAAACATTTTTAGACACATAAATCTGCTGCGACATGTTGTGCTCGTATTCAGTGCGAATAGAAAGTGTCATTGCTACCTGCAAATCTCTTACCGTCATTGTAGGGTCATATACTCTGGTTATTAGATGACGAGGACTAATTCGCTCAATAAACAACACCATACGCTCATAAGCCTGAAGGCGAAGACGTAAGGTGATATCTTGTGCATCCTGAAAAATTGCCATTTGTTTCCGCTTGTTTTCAGAAATCAAAAACTTATTGACAATTACAGAAGTAGCAACTAGCACAATAAGCGCAGGCAATACATATTTTAAAATATCTAGAATTGTGGCTACAACGTTCATATAGTTGGCTAAGTATATATTGTTTAGAATTCCGTGTTAAAAAAGACATTAATCAGTTTCATGGTCCACATTTGCTAATTGCCCGCATGCAGCATCGATATCCTTTCCACGACTACGACGCAAACGTACATTTACCCTGTTAGCTGTTAGGTGTGCCATAAACGCATCAGTTTTCTCTTCATCTGGCTTTTCAAATCTAGCTGCATCTATTGGGTTGTACTCAATAATATTGATTAGATCAGCTGGTACCTGACGGTAAATTTTTATTAGGTCATCAGCGTCCTTTAAACTGTCGTTAAAGTTCTTGAAGAGTATGTATTCAAATGTTATTTCGCTGCCTGTGGCTTTGTAAAAATAGTTGAGCGCTTCTATCAGTGCTTTCAAGTTATTTGTTTCATTGATAGGCATAATTTCGTTGCGCTTATGGTCTGTTGCCGCATGCAACGACAATGCTAGCTTAAAACGAACCTTATCATCAGCTAGCTGTTTTATCATCTTGGCTACACCAGCAGTAGATACAGTTATGCGCTTGGGGCTCATTCCCAAACCACTAGGAGAGGTAATTCGCTCTATGGCTTTAAGTGTATTTTTGTAGTTGAGCAGTGGCTCACCCATGCCCATAAACACAATGTTGGACAAATTTTTGTTGTAGTGCTTCTGCGACAATTCATTGAGCAATGTTACCTCATCTACTATTTCATCAAATTCCAAGTTACGTTTACGGTCCATATAGCCAGTAGCACAAAACTTGCAGGACAATGAACATCCTACTTGCGATGAAACACAGGCCGTCATACGTTTTTCTGTAGGTATCAATACACTCTCTACATAATAGCCATCATGTAGCTGCAAACGATTTTTTATAGTACCATCACTGCTATATTGGCTGTGATGCATTTTTACTTTAGGTATAAAGTATTGCTCCGAAAGTTTTTCGCGAAGTGCCTTAGATAGGTTGGTCATATCGTTGATGTCGGCTGCAAACTTCTGCCACACCCAGTCATGTACTTGTTTCGCTCTAAATTTTGGCTCGCCTATGCTTGCCATCATCGTTTCTAGCTCTGGCAGCGTTATTTCACGCAAATTTTTCATCGGGCAAAGATACCTATATTAAAGTCAAATGCACAAAAATGGAAATTTCAGCTACATTGGTTTACGACCATGAAATCCAGTAGCACTACCCAATATATAGCTATCATATTGCAACTGAAAGCCTTGTTGAGAAAATCTTGATAGTGCGTTAATAGAATTGCGATAGGATACCGTGTATTTGGCCAACATGCCAAAAGCCTTTCTATTGCCGGAAAATGAGCCCAAAAACGGAACCAAATACCGTACATGCCATAAAAAAATCGTTCTAACTAAAACATTCTTTGGCAATGACATTTCTATGAATACTAATTGCCCACCAGGTTTTAGTACTCTATTGGTTAGTTTGGCTAAGATTTCTATCTGCTCCTCATCAAAAGACTTCAACCCAAAAGCACATACCACCAAATCAAAACTATCGTCTTTTAGACCACTATCCAATACGTTTTCTTCGATAATATCCACTCTATAATTATAATTCCTTGCGTTTCGTCGTTTGGCACCAGCTATCATTTCATCTGAAAAATCAACTGCTGTTATTTGTGTTTCCGGAGCATACTTTAATATTGGTTTCCATGTCTCCCCCATTCCACATAGCAAATCTAATGTTCTTGTTGGTCTCATTCCCGCACTCAATCGTTTTATCATTTGTTTTCGCAACAAACTTGCCAACCCAAATGATGAAACAAGATTGACCAAATCATATGTTCGGCCCACCTTGTTAAACACATCTTTGGTAAAGTGAGGATCGTGTATATGCCGCCTGTGCTGATAGCCGGTCATACACGCTCTAGTTTACTTAATATTTTGTATTTCACTGTTTGTAGTATATTGCGGTACGAAATATTTAATTATGATTATAAGCAAATATATACATTAATTCTGCATTTGAAAAAAGGCATTAGTCCAAAATATTACCTCAGTTTCACATATTACCGTTCCAATGCTTTTAATTCTTTTCTATCGAATACATGATTTCATCATGCTCCTGTATATATGTTATCAGTTCATCACTAAGCAGTATTTTTTTGTTTTGAGATTTCATCTTAATCTGCATTTCATTGTCCATGTCTTTTACACTGATAATGAGTTCTGTACTACCCGGGTACTTTTGCACATTAGCCACCATAAATGATGCAAATTCATCAGTTATCTTGTCCAATGGCAAAGCCAAGTGTATCCTTTTGGTCATAGTTTT